>NZ_JBFUHV010000028.1:0-82821 GCF_056402215.1 Rhodococcus sp. P4_B6
CACGAAGGAGTCGTTCAGCGACGCCGAGGCCGAGCGGATCCTGCACGGGTTCCTCTCCACCGCCCTGTTCGACGCCGGCCTGTACTGCCGGGCCGACGACCGCGGCGACCCGGTCATCCAACTCGCACCGCCGTTGATCTGTGGGCAAACCGAATTCGACGAAATGGAACGCATCCTGCGCGGCGTCCTCACCGAAGCCTGGAATCTGCTGTGAACCACCAGGACCTTCCCGGGCTGTACGTCGGCGGCCGCTACCGGGACGGCGCAGCGTCCGAACGGTACGAGGTGCTCGATCCGGCCACCGGTGAGGTGATCTCGTCGCGCCCCGAGGCCTCGGTCGACGAGGTCGACGACGCGGTCGCCACCGCGAAAGCCGCGTACGCGCAATGGTCCACGACGAGCCCGGGCGAGCGTTCCACCGTCCTGACGCGGTGGGCCGCCGAACTCACCGAGATGTCCGACGACCTCGCGTCCACCGAAACCCGGCAGACGGGCAAGCCGATCAAGTTGTCGACCGAGTTCGACGTCCCCGGGTCGATCGACAACGTGTCGTTCTTCGCCGGCGCGGCCCGCAATCTGGAGG
Source organism: Rhodococcus sp. P4_B6 (assembly GCF_056402215.1). Lineage (NCBI taxonomy): Bacteria > Bacillati > Actinomycetota > Actinomycetes > Mycobacteriales > Nocardiaceae > Rhodococcus > Rhodococcus sp. P4_B6. The sequence goes on from NZ_JBFUHV010000028.1 coordinate 584, forward strand.
GAAAGGCGTCGGGTGAGTACTCGCCCGACCACACGTCCAGCATCCGCCGGGAACCCGTCGGGGTGATCGGGTCGATCTCGCCGTGGAACTATCCGCTGCAGATGGCGGCGTGGAAGATCCTGCCCGCCGTCGCCGCAGGCAACACCATCGTGCTCAAACCCGCGGAGATCACTCCCCTGACGTCGCTGCTGTTCGCCGAGGCGGCGACCCGGGCCGGACTGCCGGACGGCGTCGTCAACGTCATCACCGGCCGCGGCGCGACCACCGGTTCGGCGCTGGTGTCGCACCGGGACGTGAGCATGGTCAGCTTCACCGGATCGACTCCCGTGGGACGGCAGATCGCGGCCGCCGCGGCCGGCAAGCGGCTGCACCTGGAACTGGGCGGGAAGGCCCCGTTCATCGTGTTCGACGACGCCGACCTCGAGGCGGCGATCAACGGGGCCGTCGCCGGTGCCCTCATCAACTCGGGCCAGGACTGCACCGCGGCCACCCGCGCCTACGTGCAGCGTCCGCTGTTCGACGACTTCGTCGCCGGCGTCGCCTCGCTCATGGACACCGTCCGCCTCGGCGACCCGTCCGATCCCGGCACCGACATGGGTCCGTTGGTGTCGCGGCGGCAGCAGCAGCACGTCGCCGGGTTCGTCGACCGCGCCCGCGACACCGGGGCGAAGATAGTGCGCGGCGGTGCCGTCCCCGGCGGCGACCTCGCGTCCGGCTTCTACTACGAGCCGACGCTCGTCGTGGGCGCCGACCAGTCGAGTGAGATCGTGCAGCGCGAGATCTTCGGCCCCGTCCTCGTCGTCCTGCCGTTCGAAAACGATGCGGACGGCATCGCGTTGGCCAACGACACCGACTTCGGGCTGGCGGCGTCGGCGTGGACGCGGGACCTGTACCGGGCGCAAACCGCCTCCCGCGACATCGCCGCGGGCTGCGTGTGGATCAACGACCACATCCCCATCATCAGCGAAATGCCCCACGGCGGGTACAAGGCATCCGGTTACGGCAAGGACATGTCGACGTACTCGCTCGACGAGTACACGAACGTCAAGCACGTCATGTCCGACATCACCGGAACCGCCAGGAAGGACTGGCACCGGACGGTGTTCGGCGACCGAAACTGAGCCCGATCGCCGGGGCGGCAGCAACTGTGCCGCCCCGGCGACCGCGCCGGTTCTGCCAAGTCGCGCCGTGCGCGGGACTACGCTGACGGGCAGAGCGTTCGCTTCGACGGAGAGGCAGAAACGGTGCATGTAACTCCCTTCGCCTGGATTCTGACGATCGTGGTGATCGTCGCGCTGCTCGCGTTCGACTACTTCTTCCACGTCCGCCACGCGCACATCCCGACGCTGAAGGAAGCGGCGATCTGGTCGTCGATCTACGTCGGACTCGCGCTGCTCTTCGGTGTCGCCGTCCTGATCTTCGGCGGCGTCGACATGGGCACGGAGTACTTCGCCGGCTACGTCACGGAGAAGGCACTGTCCGTCGACAACCTCTTCGTCTTCCTCATCATCATCTCCAGCTTCCGGGTGCCGCGGGAAGACCAGCAGAAAGTGCTGCTGTTCGGCATCGTGTTCTCGATCTTCGCCCGGACGGGGTTCATCTTCCTCGGCGCCGCGCTCATCAACTCGTTCGCGTGGGTGTTCTACTTCTTCGGCCTCATCCTGCTGATCACCGCCGGCAACCTGCTGCGACCCGAAACCGAGGACTCGCACTCGGCCGACAACTTCATCATCCGCATCGCGAAGAAATTCATGCACACCACCGAGCAGTACGACGGCGACAAGCTGTTCACCGTCGAGAACGGCAAGCGGATGATGACGCCGATGCTGCTGGTGATGGTGGCGATCGGCGGCACCGACCTCCTGTTCGCCCTCGACTCCATCCCCGCGATCTTCGGTCTCACCCAGAACGTCTTCGTCGTCTTCACCGCCACCGTGTTCTCGCTGATGGGCCTGCGGCAGCTGTACTTCCTGCTCGACGGTCTCCTCGACCGCCTCATCTACCTGTCGTACGGACTCGCGGCGATCCTCGCGTTCATCGGGGTCAAGCTGATCCTGCACGCACTGCACGAGAACAACCTGCCGTTCATCAACAGCGGCGAACCGGTAAACGTCATCGAGATCAGCACATTCGTGTCACTGGGCGTCATCATCGGCATCCTCGTGATCACCGTGATCGCGTCGCTCGCCAGCAAGAAAGGCAGGGCGCAGTCCACCATCGCCGGCGCCCGGCGGCACGCCGTCAACTACCTCGACCTCGACTACACCGCCGACCTCGCCGAGCGCGAACGCATGTACGACAGGTTGATCAACGAGGAAGAACAACTCAAGAAGCTCGACCCGAAATTCAAGAAGATGGTCCGCGAGGAAACCGCACTCCTGGACCTCATCAAACGCGCCCACGGAGAGCACGACGCGTTCCTCAAGCAGAACTAGCCGAACGCGGGACCAGCTGAACGCAGTCGAAGCGCCCACCGGATCCGGCGGGCGCTTCTTCGGCTCGTGCCCCATCCCCATGCGGGCACGTGCGTGTCTACCTCCTCCTCATCCTCATGCCGCCGTCCGCCATACCCATGGCGGTGATACCGAGACCCAGCAGACACACGACGATGCCGCAGACCACGTTCGACCAGATCATTCCCGCCGTGGTGGTTACTCCGACGACCAGCCACGGGCTGACGATCATCCACAGTCCGAGCAGCGGCGCGACGAATGCCATGCCGTGCGTGCGTGAGTAGGCCGACGTGAAACCGACGGCAAGCAGTGCCACCGCAATACCCGACAGCAAGTTGCACATCGCCAGCCCAGACTGGCTTGCGAACCCGACAATCCACGGCGACGCCGCCATGTACAGGCCTGCCATGAACATCAGGCCCTCGGTGACCTGTGTCATCGGCTGTTCCGAGACTCGGTCGTAGCGAGCCCGCAACTCGGCGATATCAGGGTGTCTCTCGATCGACATACCTGGTGTCGTCATCACCCACCTCCTTGAAAAAGAGAACCAATCCCTATCGAGGGGGTGCCCCGAACTCGCTACGGCAAACCGGCGATGACCAGGTAATTTTTCCGAATTTCCGCTACCGACCAGTCCCCACGGACGGCGGCGCATCCGACGCCCTTGGGCACGCGTCCGGGGGCGGGCATACTCGATGTGTGTGGTGGATTGCCTGGGTCCTGCTCGCGTGGATAGCACTGTCGGTGCCGCTCGCGATCCTCATCGGGAAAGCGATACGGCAGAAAGACCTGCACGAACTGCCCGCCAAAGAGGACGCGACAAGTAAGAACGACCCTCCCGACCGTACGGTTGCCTGACGCGCCGTGCGCGATCCCGATGCAGCTTGGAAGAATGACGGGATGGCGCTGCCCTTCTATCCACTCGTGTTCATGAACTTCCTGTTCGCGGCGACCACACTGTGCCTTGCACGCCCCTCCAGCCTGACCGCAGGCGCCACCGTCGTCGCCGCGGTGGTCTGGATCTTCGGCAACGGCCCGCTCGAGGGCCAGGTGCTCTGGGAATTCGACGCCACCCACGGCCTCACGGTGTCCGATCTCCTGTCCGTTGCGGCGCTCGCGATCGCCGTATGGACGTTCGCGACCACCGGCGACCGCCCGTGGGTGCGGCGAACCACGCGGCGCCGCAGGAAGCTACTTCGTTCCCGGTACTGAGCGGCCGTCTGCGACTGTCGAGCTATCTGCGCCTCAACGCCGATCCGACCACCCGCAGCACGCGAGGTGACGTCATGTGCCAGTGCGCGCTGTCGACGGTGCGGTTCCGGACGGCGCCCGTCACATGGGGCGCCCAACTCGTGGCCGCCGCCGATCCCGTCGGATCGTCGCGACCCGCGGTGAAGAACGCGATGTCGCCACGAAAGACCCCGGGGGTGTGGTGGTCCAGCAACGCGCACGTGTGCGCCGCACTCTCGATAAGCACCCCGATCTGGTCGCGGCCGAGAACGGCCATGGGCCCACCCGCCGCGGTGGCCAGCAGGTCTACCGCGGATTCGGGTGCCATGTCCGCGACGGCCGCCGGCACATCGCCCTCGACACCGATTCCCGCAAGCAGGTCGCTCACGCTCAGCGGCATCTCGGTGTCCCTCGAGGCCGGTTGCTGCGCGTAACTGTCGAGCATCACGACGGTCGCCACTTCCTCACCCGCAGCCTGCAGTTGCACCGCGACGGCATGCGCGAGGACGCCGCCGAGCGACCAGCCCAGCAGGTCGTACGGACCGTCGGTCTGGATCCGGCGGATCTCCTGCACATACCTCGCGGCGAGGCCGTCGATCGACGTCGGCGGCGTGTCCTCGCCCGCGATCGCCGGTGACTGCAGGCCGTAGATCGGCCGATCGGGATCGATCCGGGACGTCAGACCGGTGTAGCACCAGGCGAGTCCCACGATCGGGTGGATGCAGAACAGTGGGCGCCCCTCCCCCGCAGTCCTGATGGGGAACACCACGTCGAGCGCCCCGTCCCGTTCCGGGTCGGCTGAGCACATGCGGGCGGCGATCGAACTCGGCGTCGGATCCGTCATCACCGTCTGCAGCGACACCGCAACACCCGTGGACGCCTGGAGGGCACGCACCACCCGCACCGCCGTGAGGGAGTTTCCGCCCAGCTCGAAGAAATTGTCGTCCGCACCCACTCTTTCGACGCCCAGCAGCTCACCGAAGACTGTGGCCACCGCGATCTCTGTGTCCGTGCTCGGGGCGCGAAAGGCGCGGGGTTCGAAGCGTGGTTTCGGGAGCGCACGCCGGTCGAGTTTGCCGGCCGACGCCAACGGCAGCTCGTCCAGAATCATGATCTGCGACGGCACGATGTACGACGGGAGCCGTTCTCGCGCAGAGGCCGTCACGTCGTGAGTATCGATCTGCAGTCCCTGCTCGGCGACGACGTAACCGACGAGGTGGTCACCGCCCCGTTCGTCGGAGACCAGTGCCACGGCTGCCCGGGACACACCCGCGGCCGCCTCCAGCACCGCCTCGACCTCCCGCAGTTCGATTCGCAGTCCACGCAGCTTGACCTGGAGATCGGTGCGGCCCAGATACACCAGCTGACCCTCACGGGCCCATTTCACGCGATCACCGGTGCGGTAGAGGCGGGTTCCCTGCCGCCCGAAGGGATCGGCCACGAAGCGTTCCGCGGTGAGCGCGCTCCGCCCCACATAGCCGCGGGCCACTTGCTCGCCACCGAGGTAGAGCTCACCGGCAACCCCCACCGGGACCGGACGAAGCCGCGCGTCCAGCACGTACGCCTGGGTGTTCCGCACCGGCGCACCGATCGGCACCCGCGCCTCCACGGATTCGCGCAGCTCGAACGCGGTCGTGGTGATCGCCGCCTCGGTGGGACCATACGTATTGTGGAATGCGCCCGGCCGCAGAGCGATCACGTCCTCCGCCAGCTCGGCCGGCATCTCCTCGCCGCCCACATACAGGTGCCGCAGCGAGGACAGTGTCTCCCCCTCGCCCGTCGCGAGGAACGCGGCCAGCACCGACGGCACGAAATGCATCATCGTGATCCGGTGTTCGCGGATCATGGCGGCCAGATAGTCGAGTTCACGATGCCCGCCGGGGCGCGTCACCACCAGCCGGGCACCCACGACCAGGGGCAGGAAGACCTCCCACACGGACACGTCGAAGGTGTACGGCGCCTTGAGAATTCCGCCATCGTTCGCGGTGACCCCGTACTCCTCGGTCAGCCAGCGCAGCTGATTCACGATCGCGGCGTGACTGACCGTCACACCCTTGGGTCGGCCCGTGGATCCCGACGTGAACAGAACGTAGGCCGTGTTCTGCGGCCGCAGCGGGCGCACCCGGTCGGCATCGCGGATCGGGTGCGCATCGAACCCGGACAGATCGACGGTGTCGACGTCGACGTGCGCGACGCCGGGCGGCAGGCAGCCGCGCGTCCACGAGGTGGTGAGCACCAGATCGGGTGCCGCGGAGTCCAGCACGTCCGCGATACGCCCGGCCGGGTGTTCGGGGTCGATCGGCACATAGCCGCCGCCGGCGCGGAGGACGGCACACATCCCGACGATCATCTCCGTCGACCGTTCGAACACGAGCGCCACGAGGGAGTCCGGGCCCGTTCCCCGCTCCACGAGCAGCCGCGCGAGGCGGTTGGCCCGCGCGTCGAGTTCGCCGTACGTCAGCACTTCGTCCTCGAACGCGACGGCGACCGCGCCCGGGGTGCGGACCACCTGGGCATCGAGGAGATCCACCAGAGTCGCCGTGTCCGACGCCGCGTCCGTCGCATTCCACGTCTTCAGCATCCGGGCCGTCTCGTCGCCCGTCAGCAGCGACACGTCGCAGACCTGTTGCCCCGGTTGCGTTGCGAACGCCTCGACGACGCGGATCACACTCCGCGCAAACCGTTCCGCCGTCTCGGAGTCGAACAGTTCGGTGGAGTACGTGAGGCTCCCGGCGATGCCGGCAGGGGCACCGTTCGCGTTGTAGTTGTCCGAGAGCGAGAAGTCGAGGTCGAACTTGGTGACGTGCGCGTCGATCTCGAGCGGCGCGAGGGTCAGACCCGGCAGTTCCAGTACCGCCGGCGCCTGATTCTGGAACGCGAGCATGACCTGAAAGAGGGACGAATACGATTGGGAACGAACCGGGTTCAGAATCTCGACCAGACGCTCGAACGGCACGTCCGCGTGCGCCATCGCATCCAGATCGGTCTGACGAACCTGTTCCAGCACGTCGAGGAGGGAGGCGCCGGGATCGATCTCCGTCCGCAGCACCAGCGTGTTGACGAACATGCCGACCACGTCGTCGAGCACCCGCTCACCGCGGCCCGCGACCGGTGTGCCGATCACGATGTCCGAGGTTCCCGTCACCCGTGCCAGCAACACCGACAGAGCGGCGTGTACCACCATGAACAGTGTCGTATTGTGCTGCTGCGCAATCTCACCGAGACGGCGATGGGTGTCGGCGTCGATGGCCACCGGCGCGGCGGCACCCCGATGGGTACGCACCGCCGGGCGAGGGCGATCGGTCGGCAGTTCGAGGAATTCGGGGATCCCCGCGAGCGTGCGCGTCCAGTAGTCGAACTGGGTCGCCGCCAGAGAGTCCGGGTCGTGTTCGTCGCCCAGCACCTCCCGCTGCCACAGCGCGAAGTCGGCGTACTGAACCTCGAGCGGCGCCCACCCGGGGCTTTCCCCCCGCGTCCGCGCCAGATACGCCGTCGCCACGTCCCGGCCCAGCGGTGCCATCGAGACGCCGTCCGCACTGATGTGGTGCACCACGACGACCACGATCAGTTCGTGTTCGCTGACCTGCAGAAGTCGCGCTCGGATCGGGACCGAGGCCGAGACGTCGAATCCCCGGGCGAGGACGGAAAGCACGTGAGCGTCCACGACGTCCGCCGTGACGGTCATCGGGGAGAGGTCCAGTTCGACGCGTTCTGCGGGCAACACGACCTGCACCGGTTCGCCGTCGTGTTCCGGGAACACGGTTCGCAGCGATTCGTGCCGTTCCAGCACGTCGCGCAGCGCCTGCTGCAGGGCGGGCACGTTCAGGTCTYCGGTCACCCGAACGGCCAGCGGGATGTTGTACGCCGGGGACGCCGGGTCGAAGCGGCTCAGGAACCACATCCGCTGCTGCGCAGGCGACAGGGGAACATGTTCCGGACGGGGCCGCTGCGACAGGACCGGACGGTTGCCCGTGCCGAGCAGCGTAGACACCTCCTCGGCCAGCGCTTCCACCGTCGGTGCCTCGAACAGCATCCGGACCGGCACGTGCGCGTTCAACGCCTCACCCAACCGCGCGGCCGCCTGCGTCGCGATCAGCGAGTTGCCGCCCAGCGCGAAGAATTCGTCGTCCAGCCCGACCTGCTCCACGGCGAGAACCTCGGCGAACACGGCGACGACGGTCTCCTGCACCGCCGACTCGGGTGCCCGGAAGACCCGCGACTCGAGTACCGGCGCCGGCAGCGCCTTCACGTCGATCTTGCCCGAGGGGTTCAGGGGAAACGCGTCGAGCACCACGATTGCGGACGGCACCAGGTACGACGGCAACACGTCTTCGAGTCTCTTGCGCAACAACTCCACATCGAGGGAACCGCGGGGCACGACGTACGACACCAATGCGTCGGCTCCTGCCGCGTTGGGCCGTGCCACCGTGATCGCACCGTCGACCTCGGCGACCCGGCTGATCACCGCGTCGACCTCCCCCGGTTCGATGCGGACACCACGAATCTTCACCTGGCGGTCCACTCGCGCGATGAACTGCAGATTGCCGTCGGCGCGGCGATGCACCAGGTCGCCGGTGCGGTACATGCGGACACCGCCTGCCGCCGCGACGAAACGCACCGCGGACCGCCCGGGGTCGCCGACGTAGCCGCGGGCCAGCCCGGAACCGGACAGGTACAGTTCGCCGATCGCACCGACGGGAACCGGGCGTAGCCGGTCGTCGAGGACTTGGCCGGTGGTGCCGGAAATCGGCCCGCCGATGGTCACGTGGCCGTCGACCGCGGCAAGGGTGGCCACGACGGTCGACTCCGTCGGCCCGTAGGCGTTGAGCATCCGCCGGCCGTCGCTCCACGCCGCGGCGAGATCCGGATGCAGCGCCTCGCCGCCGACCGCGACGACTTCGATGTGCTCGAGCCCGTCCACACTCAGCGACGACAGCACCGCCGGCGTCGACAGGTAATGGCTCACCCGGTGTTTCACAAGTACCCGCTGCAGATCCGGTCCCGCATACACCTCGGCGGGGGCGACCACCAGGCAGGCACCGGAACCGAACGCGAGCAGCGCCTCCAGGAGCGCGGCGTCGAACGTGGGGTTGTAGGCGTGGAGCACCCGCGAGTCCGGCGCGACCCGGTACCGGCGCACCGCTTCCCCGGTCAGCGAGGACACCCCGCGGTGCGGCACCATCACGCCCTTGGGCGTCCCGGTGGAGCCCGACGTGTAGATGACGTACGCCAACTCGTCCGGATGCACCGGAACATGCACCGGCGGAGCCCCGTTCAGATAGTCGCCCGCCGTGACCGGCAGCCACGTGATCCGGGAACCGCCCACCGACATCGCCCCGACCCCGATGCACACGTCGGCCTCGGTCAGCACCCGTTCCAGACGTTCCGCCGGATGCGTCGGATCCACCGGGACGAAGGCGGCACCGGTCTTGGTGATGGCCCACAGTGCGATCATGAAGTCCACCGATCGCGGCAGGGCGAGCGCGATCACGCGGCCCGGGCGCGCACCCGCGTCGATCAGGACGCGCGCGAGCGAATCGGAGCGTGCGTCGAGGTCACGGTAGGTGAGGGTCACGGTGCCGTCGGAGAGCGCCTGCGCGTCCGGGAAGTCGCGGGCGGTGCCGGTGAGAATGTCGGACAGCGTTCTCGGTGCCGACGGTTCGCCGCCGTCGAGGATTGCGCCGGCAGCGAGGCCGATGCTGCCCACTTCGATCCCGGGACGGTCGGTGCCCGCGGCCAGGACATCCACGAACAACTCGGCCAGCGACCGGACGGTGGCGGCGTCGAACAGCGACGGCGTGTAGGTGACCACACCGTCCACTCCGGCGGGATCGTGATCCGACCAGCGCTCCGAGTACGTGAACGCCAGATCGAACGGCGTCGGAACGGTGCCGTTCTCGGACGTCGGCGTGAGCGCGAGCGACACCTGCGGCCGCTCGCCACCGAGCAGGTCGGCGAGTGCCTCGAACGGCACGTCCGCGTGCTGGAACGCCGCAACGTCGAAGCTCCGGACCTGCTCGAGGACCTCGAGAAACGACATGGCGGGGGTGACGCGGGTCCGCAACGCCACCGTGTTCGCCCGGTCTCCCGTCAGCCCCGCCTCGCCGCCGATCACGATGTCCCGGTGAACACCGATGCGGGCGAGAAGGATTGCGAGAGTGGCCCGCAGCACCGTGAACAGCGTCACGCCCTGTTCGCGCGCCAGCCGTGCGGCGGCCTCGTGGCGATCGGAGTCGATCGAGAACTCGTGCACGCAGTCCGACGGAGACGCAATTCCCCCGACCATCCGGTCCGTGGGCACCGGCGACGACGAACCGACGCCGCGCAGCGCCCGCTGCCACCGTGCGAGGCTGCTGTCGCCGGACGAGCGGGGCAGCCGCTCCAGTCGTCCGTCGACGTACCGCCCCCGGTCCCCGGTGYGGTACATCCGCACTCCCCCGGCGTCCCCCGTACCCGTCGGCACGAACGGGTCGGCCACGAACCGTCCGGCGGTACTCGGGGGCCGACGGTGAAATCCCCGGGCCACCTGCTGGCCTCCCACATACAGTTCCCCGACCGTCCCGGGCGGGACGGGTCGCAACGCCCTGTCCAGCACGTAGACGCGGGACCCGGCGTCGAGGTAGGTGGGTTGCGCGGGCCCGCGCTCTCCGCGGCGGGGCCCCACCGTTCCACCCTCGACGAGTGGCGCCCACAGGTCGGCGACGACGCCGTCGCCGTCGTTGCCCGACCGCACCCGCGCCAGGACATTCGCGTGGGTCACCGCGACCGGTTCCGAGCCCACGGGGCAGAGCACGTAGGCGACCCGGCCCGGGTGGATCGGTCCCGGTTCCGATGCCGTGACGTCGAGTGCGCCGTCTTCGCCGAACTCGACGTCGTCCAGCAGGACGGTCGGGTACCCGCCGTGCGGAATCGCGTCGGCGTCGGCACGACTGATCAGCAACAGGGTGGGCACCACGTCGGCCAGCAGGTATCGAATGCGTTCGGTCGGGTGGTCGGGGCTCAGGGGCAGGCAGGTCGCGCCCGACCGCAGTACGGCAATGTGGGCGACCACGCTGTCGACCGGATTCGACAGTCCGACAGCGACGATGCTCGAATCTCCGATCCCGGAGCCGTTCAGTGCCCGCGCCAGATCGGCGGACCGGCGGTCGACCTCGGCATAGGAGACTGCCTTCCCACCGCACGTGACGGCGACGGCGTCCGGGCTGTCGGTAACGCGCCGGCGGAAGACCTCGGACAGCGACGCGACGTCGTGCGCAGAATCCTGCGTTCCCCCGACTGCCAGGGCCCGCTCTTCCGGTGTCAGCAGGTCGATCGCGCTGAGCGCCACGCCAGGGTTCTCGGCGACCACCACGAGGAGTCGGTGTAGCCGCCGGGCCCACTGCTCCACCGTCCGCCGCTCGAAACGGTGCGCCGCGTAGCGCAACACCCCCTCGAACCGGTCGCCGTCGAGTCGGCCACGCAGCGTCACCACCAGATCCAGGCCGTCGAACTCCCGTTCCGGCTCCGCGTCCACCGACAGCATCACCTGGAAGGGCGGGTGACGACCGGCCGAAAGTTCTTGCCCGGCAACGTCGACCACGTGCGTGAACGGCACGTCGCCGTGCGCTCGGGCGGCCTGCTCGACGCGGTGCGACTCCAGCAGGAACTCGTCGAACGTCAATTGCGGATCGAGTCTGCTGCGCAGCACCAGCGGCTCGCAGTCGTCGCCGGTGTGGCCGTCCGGGAGGACCGCTCCGATGGCGAGGTCGTCCGCACCGCTCACGACGGACAGCAACACCGCGACCACGGCGTGGACGATCGTGAACGGTGAGACCGCCTGTTCGGCCGCCAGTTCGTGCACCCGCCGGCACAGGGCGGGCTCCACGGCGAACGGAACCCGGCCGCTGAACGCCCCGGCATCGTCCGAGACGTCACGGGCTTCCGGCAGCGACAACGGCGGCAGGCATTCGAGTTGCCTTTTCCAGTAACGCAACTCGTGGTCGTACGGCGCCGGAACAGGCAACGCGGATCGATCGACCTTGCCGCTCGGCGTGAGCGGCACGGCATCGAGGACGGTGACCGTCGACGGCACCATGTACGCCGGCAGTCGCTCGGCCACTCCGGCGAGCACGTCGTCGGGGTCCAGGCCGGTGCCGTGAACATAGCCGTCCACTGCCAACTCGCCGTTCCGGTCGTGGGCCACCGCGATCGCCGTGTCGACTCCCGGATGCCGGCCGAGAACGGCAGTGATCTCGCCCAATTCGACCCGGAATCCGCGGATCTTCACCTGATCGTCGGCACGGTCGACGAATTCCAGCTCGTGGTTCTTCGACCACCGCACGAGATCGCCGGTCCGATACATGCGCTGCAGGTCGGTCGTGAACGGGTTCGCGACGAAACGTGTCGCGCTCGCACCCGGCCGCTCGAGGTATCCGCGACCCACCCCGGGACCGGACAGATACAGCTCGCCCACCACCCCTGCCGGCACGGGCTGCAGGAAGCGGTCCAGCACGACCGCCGACACTCCCTCGATCGGTCGCCCGATCGTGGGACGGGAGCCGGGGACCAGCGGTTCGGTGGCCGTTGCCCACACGGTGACCTCCGTCGGCCCGTACAGGTTCAGGACCGTGCGGTCGACGCCCCACCGCGCCGCCAGTTCCGGCGGGCAGACCTCACCTGCTACGGCGAGTACCTCGAGGTCGGGCAGTCCGGCCGGGTCCATCTGTGCCGGGATGGCCGGTGTCGTGGTCCAGTGGGTGATTCGCTCACGGCGCAGCAGGTCGGCCATGGCCTTTCCTCCGCGCACCGGCGGCGGCGCGATCACCAACGTGGCGCCCGCGGTAACCGCGACCAGCAGTTCGTGTATCGAGGCGTCGTAGGAGGGCGACGCGCACATCAGCACCCGCGACCGGGAATCCGCCGCGTAGAGACGCCGCACTGCGGCCGCGTGATTCGCAAGTCCTCGGTGCGGCATCGTGATTCCGCGCGGCGCCCCCACCGAGCCGGACGTGTAGATGACGTAGGCGGCGTTGTCCAGCCTGACGGGATGTGCCAATTCCGCATCGGCGACCGGTGTGCCGTCCCCCGGGGCGTCGGCGACGTCCACCCAGCGGACACCCGTGGGCACCACCCCCGGATCGACGGCGACGGCGATGGTGACGCCGGATTCGTCGATCATGTGCGCGATGCGTTCGGCGGGATAGTCCGGGTCCACCGGGACGAACGCCGCACCACACCGCGCGACGGCCCACACCGCCACCACCTGTTCGATCGAGCGCGGCAGCATCAGCGCAACGCGGTTGCCGACGCCGACCCCTTGTGCGAGCAGTCTGCGGGCGAGCCGATTCGATCGCTCGTGCAGAGCGCGGTAGGTCATCTCGACGTCGCCGCAGCGGACCGCGACCGTGTCGGAATCCGCTGTCAGGTCCAGCAAGTCCGGAAGTTTGAGCGGGTCCGCCGACGCAGGACCGTCGAGAGGGATCAGCGCGTCGAGTTCGTTTCGGACGAGCAGCGGCAGGCTACCCACGGCCGCGTCGGCGTCGGCGCCCACGAATCCACCCAGATAGTCCAGAAATCTCGCGTGGTGGCCCGCGAGTTCTTCTCGCTCGTACACGGCGGGGTTGCCCTCGAAGTCCACGCGGACGTTCTGCCCGGCCGCACCGGGATAGATCGCCACCGCGAGGTCGTCGACCGGACCGGCCGTGAGAACGTTCAATTCGCCGAGTACGTCACCCCACCACGTCTCGGTGTGAAACATCATGATGTTGACCATCGGCCCGAAGCCGCGGCCGACGCGCGACGTCGACCGCATGTCGTGGAGTATGTCTTCGTAGCGGAAACGCTGGTGCCGCAGCGCACCGGTGAGTTCCAGTTGGACACGACGCACCAGGTCGTGTGTGGTCCCGCGTGGATCCACCTCGATCCGGAGTGGAACGATGTTGGCCACGCTGCCACCCGAACGGCGCGCGCCCGCGGTGGTGCGGGCCGACACCGGAAGACTCAGCACGACATCCGAATTGCCTGTCATCCGCGCGAGGAATGCCGCGAACGCCGCGACCACGATCGGCACCTCGAACGAATTCCACTCCTGCGCGAGCGCTTTCAGCTCGTCGACGACGACCGGGTCCATCACCTCGCTGGCGAGCAACGACACCGCCGACGGGGCGCTGTCCCGGTCGGTCAATCGGGACGGCTCGGGCAGGTCCTTCGTTCGTTCGGACCAGTACTCGCGGTCGATCTCGAAGCGGCGGGACCGCGGGTACGCATCCTCGGATTCGTACAGTTCCCGCAGCGGCACGGCCTTCGACGCGGGAGCCTCCGTGCGATCCACCGCATGCGTGTACAGCTCGGCCACCCGGTTCATCAGCACCATGGCGCCGTAGCCGTCGAGGATYAGATGGTGCGCGAACGTGGTGAGGAAGTAGTGGTCGCCGCCGACGTGCAGCAGGGTCGCGGAGATCAGGCGATCCCGGTACACCGACATGGGCCTGCGGCGGCGCTCGTCCATCCACCGGTGCGCCTGGGCCACCGGATCTTCGTGGGACCGCAAGTCGATGTACGCGAGTTCGTCGTCGATCGTCTCGTCCGCCAACTGGTACGGCTCACCCGCGTGGTCGACGACCCGCACACCGGGTGACTCGATGTCGAACGAGCCTTGCTCGGACGCCCATTTCAACGCGCCGACGTCCACCGGCCCACGGAGCTCGACGTACTGCGCGACGAGTATGGGAACGGACGGGTCCAACTGCTGCGCGAACCACAACCCCTTTTGGGCATGCGAGAGCGGGAAGGCACGCGAATCGAGTTCACCTGCAGCCTTACGCGGGAACCCCGAGCCCACTATCCGTCCCCCCGATCTACCACTTGCCGAACGGCCCGAACGCGGACCGTATACGTATAGGTGTTGCAGCGGAAATCGTTACAGTGACCCTACTCGCAGTCCCAGCACGTTCGCAGCGCTCACGTAGCGGTTACCGGCAGCATTCCCGCGCGTACTCGCAATACTGCATCCAACCACCTCCGAACAGGAACGTGAAAGCACATACCCTTACTCTTCTATCGGAACAGACACGGACAGAGGAGAATACGGCGTGCCGCAGGTCCACGAACTTCGCCGGAAACGGGACGGCGGCAGCGGAAACTGCCGTCATGACACGATCAGCGGCCGTCGTGGGCAGCCGTTCCGCGACCGACAGTTCAGCTACGCGACCAGAAACCTCATCCTCGATAGCTAGGAGCAGACCCGAATGGACGCGAAGTCGCCCAACAACTCCCACAGCGACGGTTCGACACCCGCTGAGGCACCGACGGAACCGCGCCGCTCGACCGTTCGACGGCGGGTACTGATCGGTGTGGGCGTCGCCGCCGTCGCTGTCGTCGCATGGTTCGGGTTCTCGGCCTGGCAGGTCCAGCACAACCTCACCGGCGCGCGGGACAACGCGCAGCTCGCCAAGAATTCACTGCTCGACGGCAACACCGAGGGTGCCCAGCGGGCGGCGGCCGAAGCCCGGGAACGGGCCGCAGACGCCCGGGACAATCTGCATTCGGCCCCCTGGAGTTCCCTCGCAGCCGTCCCCGGGCTCGGAGCACCGTTCGAATCGGCGCAGCAGATGTCCGACGTCGTGGTCGGGCTCACGCGTGACGTCCTCACCCCGGCGGTCGACGTCGGCGTCGCGTTGTCACCCCGGGATCTGGTCGGCGAGGGCGGCAACGTGCAACTGCAACCGCTGCGCGACGCCGCCCCGACGTTGCAGGAAACGTCGATCGCAGCACGGAACCTGGCCACCCAGGCGCAGGGCATTCGCGGCGCAGGGTACGTCGGCCTGGTGGACGATGCGCGAACCGAACTGCAGAATCAGACCGACGACGTGGCGAAACTCCTGGAGAACACGACGATCGGCGCCAAGGTACTTCCGGCGATGCTCGGCCTCGACGGACCTCGGAGCTACTTCCTCGCCTTTCAGACCAACGCCGAGGCACGCGGCACCGGCGGACTCGTCGGCGGCTACAGCGTCATCCGGGCCAGCGACGGAAAACTGGGCATCGAGAAGCTCGGCAAGAACTCCGAAGTGACCTACGACAAGCGCCCGCTCGATCTCGGCCCCGACTACAAGAGCATGTACGGCAACTACAACCCCTCGGTCGACATCCGCAACAGCAATCTGAGCTCCCACTTTCCGTACGCCGGCCAGATCTGGCAGTCCATGTGGGCGCAGGAGTCGGGCGAACGAGTGGACGGAGCGATCGCGACCGACCCGGTGGCGCTGAGCTACGTACTGGCCGCCGTCGGCCCGGTCACCCTGCCCGACGGCGAGGTCGTCGACGCAAGCAACGTCGTCGAACTCACCGAATCCACCGCCTACACCCGGTTCATCACCAACGAGGCCAACTACACCGAAGACAACGCCGAACGCAAGGAATACCTGCAGACCATCGCCGGCAAGGTCGTCGAGAAGATGACCGGCAAGATCGAGTCACCTCAGCGACTGCTGGACGCGGTCGGTCGAGCCGCCGGGGAGCGCCGCATCGCCGTGTGGAGTTCCCACCCGGAAGAGCAGGCAATTCTCGCCGGCACCACGCTGGGATACACGGTGCCCGAAGACCCCGCCCCGTACGCCGGCGTCGTGATCAACAACAACGGCGGCAACAAGCTGGACTACTACCTCGACCGCGAGATCGACTACACCGCCGCCGACTGCACGGGCGACACCCGCACGTCCGCAGTCACCGTGCGTCTGACCAACAACACCCCGGACACCAATTTTCCGCGCATCGTCGCAGGCACGTTCAAGGACAAGCCCCTGCCGTACGGCACCAACCTCGCCATGGTCTCGCTACTGTCGACCAACGGCGCGACCCTGACGAAAGCAAGCATCGACGGCAAGCAGTCGTTCGCCATTCAGGGAAATGAACTGGGCCACCCGGTCTTCACGGTGCCCGTCACCATCCCGAAGGGCGCAACCGTCGAACTGCGATACGAACTGAACGAGCCCACCGCACCGGGTGAGGCGCGGGTGCCGATCCAGCCGCTCGTCGACGATCCGAAGGTGACCGTCAATGCACCAGCGTGCGGCGGATGACCCTTCCGCTCGTGTCATGCACCAGCCGCGCACCAATCGAAGGAAAGCAATGAGCGAGCCGCAGGTTTCCGTGGTGATAGTGACCTACAACAGCGAGGCCGTCATCGGCGATTGCGTTCGCCCACTGTCCGGACAGGACGGAATCGAACTCATCGTGCTGGACAACGCATCCACGGATCGCACGCTGACAGTTCTCGCCGAGGAAGCGCCGGACGCCGTCGTAATTCGGAGCGAGGAGAACGTGGGGTTCGCCCGGGGAGTCAACCGTGCGGCACGCGATGCACGGGGACGAGCGATGCTGCTGCTCAATCCCGATGCACGCATCTCCCCTCGGGACGTACTCGCGCTGGCGGCCATCTTCGACGAGTCGCCAGAGGCCGGGATCGTCGCACCCACGCTCAGTCAACCGGCCGGACGCCTCCGGATCCGCGAAGGCGGAAAGAGACCCAACGTGGTCAGCGTGTTCAACCACTTCTCGGGCCTGTCGCGACTGTCGCACAGACATCATCGTTTCGAAGGTCTGTATCTCCTCCATACTCACGATTTCGCAACGCGAGAGCTGGATTGGGTGTCCGGAGCGTGCATGATGGTCCGCAAGCAGACATGGGACGAATTGGGCGGACTCACCGAGAGATGGTTCATGTATGCGGAGGACCTGGAGTTCTGTCTTCGCGCACGGCAACACGGCATGCGGATCATCATGAGTGCCGAGCAGTCGGGAACCCACGTCGTCGGAGGCAGTACAGGCCCCACTGCATCGACAAGACCGAATCCTGCATGGGTGATCAATCTCTACGATCTGTACAAGTGGAAGATGGCGCGGAATCGTGTACAGAGTGTGGCGTGGAAGGCTTCCGTCGCTGCGGGCTTACTGTCGAGATCGGCGGCGTTCTACGTGAAATCGCTCGGCGCACCGGAACGATCGGTGCTGTGGCGGTCCGAGTCGCACAAGTTCCTCTGGTACACCCGTTCACTTCTCGCGCAATCCAGCAGAATCGATGAGGCCGCGACATGACCCCTCCGAATCCGCGAATCCTCGTGCTCTGGGCCGATCGGGATTCGACGAATCTCGGCCTTCGCGCCCTGGCGGAGGGAACGGAGTCGATAGTCGAACGGAGGTGGCCGAACGCCGAATTGACGTTCCATACTCAGGACGGCGACGATACCCCGCTCAGCAAGCGGAGCGTGCTCCGGGACATCTTCCGCTCACGCGGACCGATCAAGCGGGAACTCTCCCGATACGACGCGATTCTGGATACCGGCGCCGGCGACAGCTTCACGGACATCTACGGGCTTCGACGCCTCATCTTGATGGCTTATGTGCAGCGCGTCGCCGCAGGGTTGGGAGTGCCGATCATTCTCATGCCCCAGACGATCGGCCCCTTCGACAGCAGGCTCGGGCGGATGATCGCGACGAGATCCCTCCAACGGGCCACCAGCGTGTTCGCCCGCGATCCGGTCAGTCTCGAGTACGCGAAACAGCTGGGACGGCAGTCGACGTCCGAGTCGACGGACCTGGTGTTCGCGCTGCCGCGTGCAGATCACACCGGCGGTGTCGAGCGGGACGTGGTGATCAACGTCTCCGGGCTTCTCTGGCACGAAAACCCGCACGTCGACTACGAAAGTTATCGTCGATCCGTCACAGCGCTGATCGATGGACTGCTCCAACGCGATCGCAGAGTCAGCCTCCTGGCACACGTCCTCGATTCGACTGTGACAGACAACGATGTACCGGCAGTCCGAGAACTCGGCAGGCACTTCGGAGACTCGGTCGAGATCCTCGTTCCGGACTCCCTGGCATCGGTTCGCGGCATTCTCGCCACGGCCGACGTGGTCGTCGGTGCGCGCATGCACGCGTGCCTCAACTCGCTGTCCGTGGGTACGCCGGCGATTCCCTGGGCGTACTCGCGCAAGTTCGCACCGCTGATGGATGCGCTGGGGTGGAACCTGCACGTCGATCTGAGAACGACTGCGGATCCCGCTCGCGACACCCTCACGCTCATCGACTCGACGGACTTCACCGTGGCACGCAACCGGGTGCTGCAACTCCTTGTCGGGACCGATTCGAGGATGGACGAGCTCGGCGCCACCCTCGGTGACACAGTCATCCGTCAGACATGATCGATGTGGCCCTTGGTCACGACGGTGAAGGCTTGACGGAGGTCACCGGCGTGAAACAGCAACGACGTGGCAGTCAGTCGGAGAGCACGCACGCTCGCGACGGTCGTCAACAGCCAGCCCGCAACAGACGCCAGCGCCGCCCCCGCGCCGCCCAGAGCAGGTCCCAGAACGAACATCGATGCGACACTCAGGCCCAGCCCGACAAGCTGCGCGGCGGTCATGAGGACACCTTTGTCCTGCGCCACAAGCATCTGGGATGCAACGTAGTTCACGGTGAGAAAGACTGATCCGCACAGACAGATCAGAGTGATCGATACCGAACCCCGGAAGCCCTCACCGAAGATGAGTGGAATGAGTACGGGCGTCGCGCATGCCAACACTGCGACAGGCACGACAGCGGTCAGGGCGGTGATGCGAATCGACAACGCCGACAGGCGCATGTTCGCCTCCCCTGCCGAGGCAGCGGCATCCCGGAACATTACGGACGCAATCGTGTGCCCCAGGGTCATCGGCAAGCTCGCAACTGTTATGGCGATGGCAAACAATCCCGCATCGTGGGCCCCGATCGCGACCACCGCGATGATCTGAGGAAGCGTATTCGCCGCCGTCTCTGCGGCTTGGCTCCCGGAGAAGGCAATGCTTTCCCGCGCCAGTGGACGCAGGCGGGATCTCGGTCCACGCGGCGATATACGTGTGAGGTACACCCCCATGAGGGTGGACAGAAGTGTGCTCGCAGCCGCACAGACGAGTACCCACGGCAGGGTCAGGCTTCCGAGAATCCATCCGAGCGCGACGCCGAATGTGAGTGCAACTGGTTGCGTCGATTGCAGGAGCGCGATAGCGCCGTACCGCCGGCCTCCGATCAACACACTCTGAAAGCACAGTGTTGCGATGAATCCAACGGAACAACCCATCCCGAGGATGAACGCCCTGGCACTGTCGGGATCGAGTTCAGTGACGACATACCGCCCGAGCAGGAAGCCGACCGCCACTGCCACGGGTACCAGGAACGGCAGAACCACGTACACGGCACGCAGCGTCGCTTCCGGAGCGCCTGTCGACGCACGCCGGCGCACGGCAAGCGGCAACCCCATCCCCAGAACGACCGGCGCGAGAATCATGGCGGCGAAGCAGGCCGAATAGAGTCCCCGCCCTGCGGGTCCCAACTCTCGCGCGATCACCGGAGCAGTGATCAGCGGCGAAAGCTGGACGATCAGTCGTGTCACCGCGATGATGCTCGGCGACTGGACTGCCGCCGAGATCTTCGTCCGCGCATCGCTACCAGCTACCATCGCCGGGCCCGTCGAAACGTTCCGGCCGTGGCACGCAGGGTTCTCACCGGTGATCGCAACGACAACCGCCACAGGCGGAAGCCGCGATACCGGGGCGTCGGGTGTCCCGCCAGCCTGCTTCCCGCCAGACGTCCCAGCAAGGTGGCGCGCCGAACCACCTGGAACGGTTGCACAGCCGCAACATCGTCCGGGTCGACGGCGCGGACCGAGATCACGCCGTCCTGAGCGGCGCGCCGGATGACCACCTCTCCTCGCCTTGTCCTCGCGATCAGAACGCTGAGCCCATCCTGATCGGTGAAGTCGGGGTAGCCCGTGGCGTCCGCTCGCCAAAAGTCACCGGCAGAGATATCCGCGCTTTCGCCGACGCCGTCCGGACACAGCTTGCAACGCTGCTGGACCGCCGGCCCGAGATGCTTCCCCCACGAGTCGTCATAGGTCGTCCGAACCGAGTTGCCGCGCACATCCTCCGCGTAGAAGTCGCCTGGCCAGCCATGCCCCCGATAACGCACCGCTGCCAACTCGGCGTCCTCGTCCACGCCGAGCCCGCGGATCAGGGAGTCGGTCGCGTGCTGACTGGGTACACCCGCGCAGAAGAAGGAAAGCAGCAGCGGAGGCTGTTGATCGCGGGACTTCGCAAGCGCTCTCAGCGCAGCTATCTCGCAGGGCTTCCCGACGACGGCGGACCCTGGATTGTCGATGTCGGCCACCGCCGCATTCGCGGTGGGTGCATACCGGGAACCGGCGGCCCGGACGACATCCGATCTCGTCCGAACCGCGCTCGATTCGGTCCTCTCGGGACCCGACTCCGAGGCGGCAGCGACAACGACACTGTCGATCTGCCCGGTGGCGAGCAACCATTCGTTGAGAGCCGTGAGGGTGCCGCCACTGCTTCCCGTGAATCGGATGTCCTCGTCGAGGGCGTAAGCCTCCCAGATCGACACGATCGGGCCCAGGAAATCGTGACGGGTGGCACCTACTGGGCGCTGTGCCGTCACGGAAATACCGGGACACGACCTGCGGAACTCCACCACGGCCGTCGGGTCGGTTTCCGAAGACTCGGACGAGCTCACCCGGGGACGGATGAATCCGTCCTCTGCGAGTGCCAGGGCAACGTCCTTGTCGAGCAGCGCACATGCCCCACAACCGGAACAGTTTCCGCGTTGCACGACCTCCGCGATCTCGACGTGCAGGAGGTTCCGGTGCATGAGTCAGAGGCCCTTCATCGCAGGGGATGCTGCCGCGGAGCTGTCGTCGTGCCCGCATGCCGCGAAATCCCCGGCGACGTTCGTCACCACGTCCTCGCCCGTCAGCGGGCGGATCAGTGACGCCATGATGATCCAGGTGACGCTGAACCAGAACATACTGGTCATCGTTGCCGCCGCGGCAAACGTCACCACCACCGCGTAGGCAATCGGTCTTCTCTGCCACGGCACGTGGCGCAACACCGTGACGACGAGCCCCACCAACAACAGCAAACCGACGATGCCCACGTCGTAGAGTATTTGCACTGGAAGCATGATGATGTGCCCGGAAACTCCGGGCGAGCCCGGCTGGTCGTGACGCAGACTGAATGTGTTGGTGCCGTTGCCGAGCCAAAGGTGCACTCCGTGCATGTCTTCGGCGGCAGCCTTCGCTACCTCGATCCTGAAACCTATGTTTCCGCCCTGAAAGTCGATGTCACCCAACTTCCCCGACGGCTCGAGTGCATCCGCAGCGGAGGACGGCGCCGGCGCTGCAGGTTCCGCCCGCCCGACACCCTCACCGAAGGCGGGAAGGAAGGTTGCGGCGCCGTAGCCGACAGCAATCCCCACGATCACGAGCACCGGGCCGAACCACAGCCCTGTGCGTGGCTCATCGTTCTGATACGAACGCACCACTTCGTACACGAGATAGACGATCAGACCTACGACCAGGCAGAAGACGGCCGTGCGCGTCTGTGAACCGATCACTCCCAGCGGCACCGCGACGGCAGCGGCGAGCATCCAGATTCGGTTGCGCCCCTTTCGCGCCACGAGGAGAAGAGTCCACAGCACCAGGATCGCCGCATAGATGTTGGCTTCCTGCGACGTCATGCGCGCGACGTAGAGCTGGTACATCCCGTCGAAATCCGTACCGGGTGTGAAGCCGCCATGCGAAACGTTGGCGACGATGAACGCGGCGAAGCCTGCCAGTCCCCATGGAACGACCCAACGTATGCCGGTGTTCTCGGCCCATATCGCGCGCGTGCCGAGCGAGACGAGTCCCGCGAGCAGCAGGAGATCGATGACCAGCCAGACAAGGATCGATGCACTCTTCCCGAGGCTCGGCGAGAACATCAGCGTGGCGAAGACATTCCACGCGATGAACGCACCGAAGACGAGCACCACCGGATGTGTCAGGGCGCGGAAGAAGTCGGCCCTGGACCGTGCCCACGCAGTCAGCCACCCGACGAGGAACAGCGGGACCACCTGCTCGACGCGGACGTTGTAACCGGCTATCGCCACACCGTAATGGCCGAGGAAGGAGGAGACGACGACAGCGACCACCAGCGCGAGGGTCACCAACTCGTGCCTGTCGCGCTCGTGGACGAGAGTGCGCCAACCGGCGACACGTCGAAGTTCAGTGGACTGCGCAATCATCAATCAAGGTCCTTGGAGATTTGTCGAACAACTCAAAGAGGATCAGCCGATCGCCGCGAGGAGAGACTCTTCGTAACGTTGGCAGACATCTTCCCAGGTGTAGTAGTCGTACGCCCGTTGAAGTGCTCGATCTCGCATCACCTGCTGGCCCGCCGAATCGGCGATGACGTCCTTCACCGTGGTGACGATCTCCGAGGGTTCCGCCGCGACAAATCTTCCTGCGTCACCGAGTACCTCGCGGTTGTACACGGTGTCCCGGGCCACGATGGGTGCTTGGCACGCCATGGCCTGAACCAACGCCGGGTTCGTTCCACCCACACTGTGACCGTGAAAATAGGCTCCGGCGTTCTGCCATAGTGAGAACAGTTTTCGGTCGTCGCTGACGTGGCCCATCCACGTGATCCGTTCGTTTCGATGGGCCAGGGCGCGCACCTGCTCATCCAACTCGCCGCCGTACCCCGATGACCCGACGATGACGACGTCACGATCGCGACTCAGGACCTCCGCGGCCTCGAAGAACTCGACCACGGTGTTCTCCGGCACGAACCGTGCCACCATCAGTACGTACTTCTTCGGAGTGAGTCCCTCGACGGGAGGAAGCGGAGCAACGAAGTCGCCTCCGTACGGGATGAAATCGCCCTCACGGTGGAAGTCGTTTTCCCACCGACGCTTGATTTCCAGGGAATCGACCACCAAGCGCGTCGCGTAACGCGCCGTGAGGGAGGCGCCCGTCCGAAACACCTTCTTGGCGCCCTTACCCCACTTTGCGCGCTCCCATTCGATCCCGTCCACGTTGACGACAGTGGGAATTCCCCGAGACTTCAGCGCAGGCAGCCAGAACCCGTTCGCCACGTTCAGGACAAGGGCAACGTCGGGCTTCTTCACCGCCGCGTCCAGGCATGACGTCAGCCCGTAGGACAGCGTGCTGAGAGAGCGCGATTCGAACCCGATCGTGTTACGGACAACGACTCTCCGGTCGCGGGCCGGGTCGGTAGGGACCGTGGCGCCCGGGCGTGAATAGACGGTGACGTCCCACCCCTTCTCCACAAGGCACGGGGCGAGACGCCGGATCAGGGTTTCGAAGCCGCCGTAGTAACTCGGATAGCCCCTCGTACCGATGATTGCAACCGAACGGCGCACTGACGTCATTGAACTCCTGCTCTTCCTGTCGAAACCACACTGTTCACAAACAAGCGGTCGGGATTATGTGCTGTCGGCGAGTTCCGCGATGGCAGTCCTGATGGTTTCCACGGTGAAGTCCCAATCCCCTGTTATTCGACCTTCCGCACCCGGCAGCGTGGTATGTCCCCGCTCACGCCTGGCTGCGGCCAACAAGTCGGTGATCGCGTTCGAGATCGCCGAGACGTCGTTCGGATCGACATAGGCTGCAGCTTCGCCGAGATTCTCCCGGAAGACCGGTATGTCGCTCGCGAGAACTGGCGCGCCGAAGTACGCCGCCTCCACCGGCGGCAGGCCGTATCCCTCACCGAGGGAGAGGAAACAGAAGAGCGCGCAGTTCTCGTACAGCCACCGCAACTCGTCATCCGGCGCGAACTCGACGAACATGACTGCACCGGTGGCCACCCCCGACCTGACCACACCGGACTCCGAGAAACGGCCCGATCTCTGACCGACGACGACGAGCGGAAAGTGCTCTGAGATTGCACCTGATTCGATCGCGGCGGCGATGGTGTTCTCCAGATTCTTGCGAACATTCAGTCGGCCCACGGTCAGCAGGAACGCGTGGGACTTCAATCCGAACCGTGGCTTTCGCGCAGGAGCGTTCAGAAGTGTCGTCGACAGCCCCAGGCCCGTCACAGCCACCTCCGACGAGAGGGAGTTGTGCGCGACCACGCGCTTCGCCTCGTGTTGTGTAGTGGTCATGACGAGGCCGGTGCGTTTCGCGAGGATCGGTATCGCCGAGAGGTAAAGCCGCTCGATCTTCGTGAACCACTCAGGGTTGCTCTGGAAGAGAACGTCATGAACGAGAACCGCAGCGCTCGAGGTCGGTGCACCGAAATTCTGCAGAAAGATGGCGTCGAAATCGCGTCCCGACTTGAGGTAGAGGGGAAGTTCGATCGCGTTGATTGCCGGATGCCGTCTCATTCGCGTCGAAATGCGCTCGACTCCCGCAGGCAACTCAGCATCGGAGTCGCTCCACTTGGACGGAATCGCAAGGACAAGTTCGTCGTCGGGAAACGCCGACCGCCATCCGCCGACGATCTCCCGCAACACGAGCCGGTTCGAATACGGTCCGTCGACCCACCAATACGCATCGACCAGGATTCGCATTACCAGATCACCAGCTTTCCCGTGTCGATCTGCCTCGAAACACATCTCGAGATGGGCACCGCATCATTGACGTCGTCGTCGATCAATACGCACCGTCACCACGCACGACCGCCTTCAGGGTCTTGGCGATGATCAGCATGTCGCCGACCATCGACCAGTTCTCGACGTAGGACAGGTCGAGACGCACCGAGTCCTCCCACGAGAGGTCCGAGCGCCCGCTGACCTGCCACAGGCCGGTGACACCCGGCCGCACCAGGAGCCGGCGATGCACCTCGTTCTCGTACGACTCGACCTCGACGCGCAGCGGAGGCCTCGGACCCACCACACTCATTTCTCTTCGCAGCACGTTGATGAACTGTGGCAATTCGTCGATGCTGAACTTGCGCATGACGCGGCCCACACGGGTGACACGCGGGTCGTCTCGCAGTTTGAACAGCACGCCGGCGCCCTCGTTGGGGCCGCTCAAGGTGGCACGGTGCCGGTCTGCTTCGTCCACCATCGACCGAAACTTCAGCATCGGGAACGGTTTGCCGTCCAATCCCATTCGCTCCGACTTGTAGAACACGGGACCCCGGCTCGTCAGCTTGACGGCGGCGGCCGCGAACAACATCAAGGGACTCACGACGACGAGCGCGACGATCGCAAAGATCAGATCGAACGACGTCTTCCCGAATCGCTTGGCGCCGTGATAACGCGGCTTCTCCACGTGGATCAACGGCAGCCCCGCGACGGGCCGCATCTCGAGGCGTGGCCCGGAAACATCCATCATTCCGGGAGCAACCACCATGTCGACGTTCAACTGCTCGAGATCCCACACCATTTCGCGTAGCCCGTGATGGCCGAGATGCTCGGTCGCCGTGACCGCGACGGTATCGGCCCCGGATCGCTCGATCGCGTCGACGACGTCGTGCTCGTCGCCGAGAATGGGTATCCGCCGTCCGTCCACGGCGATCGTGTCCTCGGTCGCCCGATCGTGCGCTGGGATGCAGACCCCGACCACGTTGTATCCGTCCGCTGTGCCACGGTCGAACGTCCGAGCGAGGTTGCGCACGGAGTGTTCGGCTCCGACGACCAGGACGGACGTCTGGCACAAACCGCGGGCACGCTTGCGGGCGAGGACGCGGCGCCACATCCACCGGGTCAGCAGGAGACCGAGCAGGCCCGTGGGGAATGCGATCGCCAGGTACAACCGTGCCAACTCCACGTGCAGAAGGAGTGCCGCGATCGCGATGAGCCCGAACAGTCGTAGTGTCGCGGTGGCGATGCGCCGATACTCCTCCGGGCCGCTCCCGACCACTCGCGGGGATCGCACGTGGAAGACGGCGAGAATGCCGAGCCACGAGGTCACGAGGGCGACGGAGATCAGCCCGTAACTCACATTGCTCAGCGTGCGCGAGTCGACGAGGGTCCCGTAGCCGCCGAAGCGCACCCATTGGGCCAGAGCGACCGCTGCCACGACGACGAGCGTGTCGGTGAGGAGGATTCGCCTCAGGTACACGGCGAGCCAGCGCCGCCGTGCGACACCGCGCTGCGCAGGAACTGCCGCAACGCCGTGTACAACCGACGCCCGCTCCACAGTCGAGTTGAACGTCGCCATGCATCCCCTCCACTGTCGAACCGATCGCCGGCAGAGTGATGGTCGAGTCGGCCGTATCGCGACAGCGGATTTCAGGACGTACAACAGTGCCGCCGTCACCCATGGCGCAACGCCTTGCGTGCCGTGCGGCCTTTACACGAAGGCGACTACTGTCCTACGAGTAACGATCCAAACTGCCCCGAGCACCGCCATGTGGCTGGACGACATCGAACATTCACAACGAGTGTCGAACCTAGCAGCGCAATTCGGTTCTGTCGCATCTTCACCGCCGGCATCAGACCGCGCGGTCTGCAATAAACCCCCACTGAGCAGCGGTTATCCACTCGCATAATTGGTTTGGACACAGGCGATTTCGACAAACTGACCACAAGTGCTGAGGCGGAACAATTTTCGACCGATCGAGTCTGCGCCGGGGCTCCTGGACGCAGCCGTGGTGCGGACAAAGGCCCTCAATACGTACTCGAAGTCGGCTGCCTTCAGACATATTCGATCTCGCCGCCGTGAATGGGTGCAACATTCCGAGCCGGTGACGTATTCACGTGAAAGTACCGAGGATCAGGCGCCGTTATCGAGCCACCGGCGTCCGTGCGATCCGCGACCGTACGCGGGCGGTGACCTGCCAGATCCGGGTGGTGTCGTGGACGCTGATGCACGGCACTCCGAGTGCGCGGGCGCGCTGGACGGTATCCGATTCCTTCGCGGAGCAGCGTCCGTCCAGGATGTCCTCGGTGACGATGACGCAGAGCACGTCCCCCTCGAATTCACGGATCGGTTCCAGGCCGTGGAGTGCCACCCATTGCCGGACCATCGCCCACTGCGACACCTCGTTGTAGCGGGTGGGATTGCCGATGAACAGCACGCGGCGAGACCGACGGGCTCGGGCGACATCGATGCTGGAGATGGGTGACATGACGAAGATTCCTGTCCATGTGAACGGCTGATCCCGGTACGGGACAACTCTCCCGCGCCCAGCCATCTCCGTCTGTCCTCCGATCAGGTCGCGCATCGGATGAATCCCGATTCCCCCGATCGGAGGACACCCCCGCAGGTGAGTGGGAAAGTGTGCTCGGACGCGCAGCGGCACTCACCTGGGAGGTTGGATGATCACCGTTCTGTGCTGTCGCGGCATCGGTGAGGATCTCGACGTCAACATGCTCACCAACACCACGTCACTCCTGGATCCCGCACGGTTCGTCGTCAAGCAGGTCCCGTGGGAGGCAAGTTACGGACCGGTGCCCGATCCGGGTGGATCAGCGTTCGACAAGGCGCTGTCCGAAGGACGGACACTCCTGTTGCGGATGATCGCCGACGACCCGAATCCCGTTGTTCTGCTCGGCTACTCGGGAGGCGCTGCGCTCGCCGGCAACGTGGCGGCCGAGGTGGGACGGGGGCAGCACCCCACCCTGGACGTGCGTGGGGTCGGACTGATCGCCGATCCGCTGCGGCCTGCCTCTCCGGACCTTCCGGGCTGGGGCATTGCGGGGCAACGCCCGATCACGGGGATGCCCGTGTGGCAGATCGCCGACCCACTGGACGCCATCTGCTGCTGTCCAGGCAACTCGCCGCTGCGGACGTTCGCGGACCAGTCGGCGGCCTTCTCGCTGGCCGACCCGAGGGCGTGGGTGGTGGACCTCCTCGACCGGCTCCGCACCAGAAGGTGGCAGGCGGTGATCCTGAACTGGTGGCGACCCTGGACGGTGTGGCAGCAATACTCCGAGGCCATCGACGACGTGAACGGGTACCTGTTCCGGGGCGACCACACCAGTTACTGGGTGCGCATCGCGCCGGGCACCGATCGCACCTATTGTGAGCTGCTCGCCGATCGCGTCAACAGCATTTCGGACTGATCCCCCGCTCGACGCCCGCCGGTCATCGCACTCCCCTCCGTCGTTCTCCGATCGGCAGTTGATCGATGAGATCCGCGGCATGAACGGCACCGTCATGGGCGCGGATCCGCGCTCCCAGAGTTGCTGCGGTCGTCCTGTGTGGTCCGGCTACGAGCAGCTCGCCGACCGCCGACCGGATGCGCTCGGGCGCGGCCGTCTTGCGGAGGCAACGGGCGACGCCGCGCTGCTCCAGACTGCGGCCGATCATCTTCTGATCGAGCGCCGGGTGGATCGGCAGAACGACCAGGGGAAGGTCGTGCGCGAGGGCGCGCATGGTGGTGTCGTGGCCGCCGTGTCCGATGACGAGGGTGGCGGTCGGCAGGATCTGTTCGTGTGGAACGTAGCCGTGTACTTCGATGTTCGGGCCCGCCGTGAAGGTTGCCGGGTCGACGGACGGTCCGGTCGTGACCACGGTATGGGCGGGCAGTCCACCGACAGCCTCGAGGATATTTCGCAGTGCCCGCTGCTGCCCGTCGAAATTGAGGCTGCTGAGGCTGACCAGGATCAGCGGATCACGTTCGGACACGGGCGTCAACGTGGACGGCATCGGATGGCGCACCACCCCGGTGTAGTGGACGGAGTCCGGCAGGCTTCGGCGGGAGGCCGGATCGAGGTCCTTGTCGGTCGTCACCAGCGCCAGGTCCGACGACGTCCACAGCTTCAGTGGCCGCTGACCTTTCAGACGGGCCATCACGGGCGTCACACCACGTGTCACGCCTCGATACATGAATTCGTAGTAGGTGTGGACCAGCGTCACGCGCGTCAGGTGCGCGTCGGCGGCGGCCTGCAGGGCCCCATACAGCAGGCAATCGACCACGACCACGTCCGTCGGCTCGCGCGCGACGGTGTCGAGCAGATCGATTCCGGGCCCGGCGTCGGTGAAGACAGCAAGCGATTGGTACAAGCCGGTGATACCGGGATGAT
Organism: Rhodococcus sp. P4_B6; assembly: GCF_056402215.1. Lineage (NCBI taxonomy): Bacteria > Bacillati > Actinomycetota > Actinomycetes > Mycobacteriales > Nocardiaceae > Rhodococcus > Rhodococcus sp. P4_B6. Next base: position 30,055 of record NZ_JBFUHV010000028.1, read on the forward strand.
TGGTGGTCGACTGCCAGGGTCGTGCGTGGGTGTAGGGCGTGAACGGGAAACCGTGACTTTCGATCCGCCGGCGTTGCTGGGCGTGTCCGAGAAATCGGACCTGGTGACCGCGGTTGCGTGCCTCCGTCGCGATGCCGAGAGCGGGTGGCACGTTGCCGCCTCCGTCCCAGGTCACGAACAGGATGCGTGCCATGCGGTGCCTCCAGGCGGCTCGGGGTCGGGCCTGATGGGTGCGCTCGGCCGACAGAGTGTGCGAGGAACCGTCACCTGCGGCTCAGCTCTGCGCGTTTCTGCGCGCCGCACGCTTGGCCCAGGCATTGCGCACCAGCGACAGCGGGGTCGGCGGAACCCAGCCCAGCTGGACTGCCTGACCGAGGTCGTCCCGGGTTGCCCAGTGCTCGACGACGCGGCCGGCTTCAACGCGCAACCAGTGCGACTGCTTGACCGCGAGCACTCGCCCCGTCGGCGCGAACACCTGGTCGATCGATCCGCGCTCGTCGTAGACGACGAAGGGGCCGGCGTGCCTGCCCTTCATGATCGTGTAGACGACGGCGAGGTCGCCCTCGACCACGACGTCCTCGACGTCGAACCGCAGCTCGGAGAAGGCGGAGCGCAGCCATACGGCGGTGGCGTAGAACGCGTCGGGTCCGCGTCCTCGCGTCCGCGGGGGTTCGGTCGCACTCTCCCGGTTGAATGCATCCGGGTGGACGACGGCGTCGAAATCGGCGCGGCTTCCGTTCGCCATGAGCTCGATCGACCGAACAGCGAGGGATTTCACTTGGTCCGACGGGACCGGTTCCTCCACGTTCACGGTGCACTCCGCAACAGTCGGTTGGAACTCTCAGTATTCGACCGTTGTCGCCTCGAAGTCAACGACCACGTGCCGGTCGATCGGGTGCAGGATTTGCGCGCGCCTCAGCAAATCCGCGGTCGACGGCGGTACCGTCGGGGAGGTGATGGGACTGCCTGATGCGATCTCGGCCTGCTTGTTCGATCTCGACGGTGTGCTCACGGCAACGGCGGTACTGCACCGGAAGGCGTGGAAACGCACATTCGACGAGTTCCTGAAGCACCGGGAGGGCGCGAACTTCCACCCGTTCACCGACCAGGACTACTACGACTACGTCGACGGACGCCCCCGCGCCGACGGGGTCCGGACCTTCCTCACCTCCCGCAGCATCACGTTGCCGGAGGGGTCGCCGGACGATCCGCCCGGCGCCGAGACCGTGAACGGCGTCGGGAACAGCAAGAACCGGCTGCTGCTGAAGGTCATCGACGAGGAGGGCCCCAGCCCCTACCCCGGCTCGGTCCGCTACATCAGCGCGGCCTACGACGCAGGCCTGAAGATCGCGGTCGTCACGTCCTCCGCGAACGGGAAGTCCGTACTCGACGCCGCCGACCTGAGCCGCTACGTCCACGTCCGCATCGACGGCGTGGTGATCCGGGAGCAGGGTCTCCGCGGAAAACCCGCGCCGGACTCGTATCTCGCGGCCGCCCGCGCACTCAACGTGCACCCCGACCAGGCCGCCGTGTTCGAGGACGCCCTGTCCGGGGTGGAATCGGGGCGCGCAGGGGAATTCGGCTACGTCGTCGGGGTGAACCGGGGCGATCAGGCCGACGCGCTTCGCGAGCACGGCGCCGACGTGGTGGTGAACGACCTGGCCGAACTCCTGGAGAGGTGAGCATGGACGACAAGGGCTACGAGATCTCGCCGTGGCAGCTGAAATGGCGCGGACTGGATCTGGAGGCACTGCACGCCACCGAATCCACCTTCGCACTGTCCAACGGGCACATCGGGATTCGTGGCACGTTCGAGGAGGGTGAACCGCGCGGTCTCCCCGGCACCTATCTCAACGGGTTCTACGAGCAGCGCCCCCTGCCGTACGCGGAGGCAGGCTACGGCTACCCCGAAGACGGGCAGACCGTCGTCAACGTGACCGACGGCAGCATCATCCGCCTGCTCGTCGAGGACGAGCCCATGGACATGCGGTACGGCAGCGCACCGGCGCACGAACGCGTCCTCGACTTCCGCTCGGGCACCCTGCGCCGCACCACGGAGTGGACGTCACCGACCGGACGCCGGGTGCGTATCCATTCGGAACGCCTCGTCTCGTTCACCTCGCGTGCGGTCGCCGCCATCCACTACGAGGTCGAACCGCTCGACGGCGACATCGAACTCGTCCTGCAGTCGGATCTGCTCGCCAACGAACACATCCCGGCCCGTACGGACGACCCGAGAGTGGCCGCCGCCCTCGACACTCCCCTGGTCTCCGATTTCGCCGCCGCCCACGACTTCAGGGCTGTGCTCGCCCACCACACGAGGGCCTCGGGGCTGCGGATGGCCGCGGGGATGGACCACGAGATCGAGTACCCCGCCAACGGACGGTGCAGCATCGAGACGGAAGAGGATCTGGCCCGGCTCACCGTGGCCGTCGACATTCCGCAAGGTGAACGCCTCGAGGTGACGAAGTACCTGGCCTACGGGTGGTCGGCGCGGCGGTCGACGCCGGCCCTGCGCGGCCAGGTCGAGGGAGCGCTCGCCGGAGCACTCGAAACCGGCTGGGAGACCCTGCTGAAACGGCAGCGGGAGTACCTCGACATCTTCTGGGCGACGGCCGACGTCGAGATCGACGGTGACGCGGAACTGCAGCAGGCGGTGCGATTTGCACTGTTCCACGTGCTGCAGGCGGGTGCTCGCGGTGAGTCGCGCGCGATCCCGGCGAAGGGCCTGACCGGGCCCGGATACGACGGACATGCGTTCTGGGACACCGAGACGTTCGTCCTCCCGCTGCTCACGTACACGGTGCCGGACTCGGCACGCGACGCACTGCGCTGGCGACACTCCACTCTGGACATGGCGAAGAACCGCGCACTCCAGCTCGGTCAGGCCGGCGCCGTATTCCCGTGGCGCTCCATCAACGGCGAGGAATGCTCCGGCTACTGGCCCGCGGGAACCGCGGCCTTCCACGTGGGTGCCGGCGTCGCCGTGGCTACGTCCCGGTACCTGGCCGCGACCGGGGACGAGGAATTCGAAGCCGAATGCGGCGTCGAACTTCTCGTGGAGACCGCCCGACTGTGGACGTCGCTCGGCCACCACAATGCGCAGGGCGAGTTCCGGCTCGACGGCGTCACCGGACCGGACGAGTACACCGCTGTCGCCGACAACAACGTGTTCACCAACCTCATGGCGCAGAAGAATCTGCGGGACGCGGCGGCCGCCTGCGAGAGACGCCCCGGCCTGGCGCGCGAGCTCGGTGTGGACGACGAGGAAGCAGCACTCTGGCGAGATGCCGCCGAGCACATGCGCATTCCGTTCGACGACGCACTCGGCGTCCACCAGCAATCCGACGCCTTCACGCACCACGACGAGTGGGACTTCGAAGGCACACCGCCCGAGCACTATCCGCTGCTGCTCCACTACCCGTACTTCGACCTCTACCGCAAGCAGGTGGTGAAGCAGGCCGACCTGGTGCTGGCAATGTATCTGCGGGGCGACGCCTTCACCGACGAACAGAAGATCGCCAATTTCGCCTACTACGAGGCCCTTACCGTTCGGGACTCGTCCCTGTCGGCGTGCGTGCAGTCCGTGATGGCAGCCGAGGTCGGTCAACTCCAACTCGCCTACGACTACCTCGCCGAGGCCGCGCTGACCGACCTCCACGACCTCCACTCCAACGTGGAGAACGGTTTGCACATCGCATCACTCGCCGGGACGTGGATGGCGTGTGTCGCAGGATTCGGCGGCATGCGCGACCACGACGGCGACATCTCCTTCGCACCGCGGATACCACCACAGCTGGTCAACCTGTCCTTCCGGATGACGGTGCGGGGCAGCCAGATCCACGTGGACATCCGCGCGAAGACCGCAACGTACCGCCTGCTGTCGGGCGAACCGGTTGAGCTCGCCCACCACGGAAACCGGTTCACTCTCGACTCGTTTCCGGTGACACGGCCGATCCCCGAACTGCCGAACACCACGCCCGTACGGCAACCGTACGGGCGGACACCCGTCCGTCGGGGCTGATATCTGACCATAGGAGGGGAACTGGTCTGCGCGTCGGCAGCCTTGGGATCGTACTGACGCGCCACTCTCCCATGCTGCGGGGCCGAAGCGGCCCTCGGACGAGACGAGTGGAGTCTCGGTTCAATTTTGTGCACTGGAACGCGTTGAACTGTGTGAGCGACCCCTCCGGCAGGGTCCCGAAGAACCCGCAAACCCGTCCACGTCCACCTCCGCGCCGCACCCACGGGTGACGGACGAGTCGGTGGCCAGTTGATCCGTGAGTCTTTCGGCGCAAGCCCGGTCCTTCAGGTCCGGGATTGCCGATCTGGTTTTGTCGGACGGTGTGGCTAGTGTCTGGGTTATGGCGGGGAGGGTGGTGAAGCGGGCGTTCAAGTACCGTTTCTATCCGACTGCGGTGCAGGCCGAACAGCTTGCCCGGACGTTCGGGTGCACCCGGTATGTCTACAACCGGGCGTTGGCCGAGCGCTCGCGTGCCTGGTCGCAGGAGCAGCACCGGGTCACCTACGCGGACACCTCGAAGATGCTCACCGGATGGAAGCGGGACACCGAGACGGAGTGGTTGGCGGAGCCGTCGAAGGGGCCGTTGCAGGAATCGCTGCGGCAGTTGCAGGGCGCGTTCGAGAAGTTCTGGCGCAAGCAGACCCGCTACCCGCAGTTCAAGAGGAAGGGCCGGTCGAAGGATTCGGCGACCTACTACTCGAACTGCTTCACCTACCGCGGCGGGCAGATCCGGTTGGCCAAGCAGTCCGAACCCCTGGATATTCGGTGGTCGAGGCCACTGCCGGAGGGGGCCGTGCCGTCGCAGGTGACGGTGTCGCGCAATGCCCGCGGTCAGTACCACATCTCGATCCTCGTCGAGGACACCATCAGCGAACTCGAATCTGTCAGTCGGGTGGTCGGGCTCGACGCCGGGATCACCAGCCTCTACACGCTCTCGACGGGGGAGAAGATCACCAACCCGCGACACGAGCGCAGGGACCGCGAGCGGCTGGCGAAGGCGCAGCGGGTGCTGGCCAGGAAGGAGAAGGGGTCCCGGAACCGGGCCAAGGCCCGACTGAAGGTCGCGAAGATTCATGGTCGGATCGCCGATCGTCGTCGCGATTATCTGCACACACTTTCCACTCGACTGGTGCGCGAAAATCAAGTGATCGCCGTCGAGGATCTGAGTGTGCGGAACATGGTGAAGAATCGGTCGTTGTCTCGGGCGATCTCGGATGCGGGKTGGTCCGAGTTCCGGTCGATGCTCGAGTACAAGGCCGACTGGTACGGGCGGCGGGTGGTGGCGATCGACCGGTTCTGTCCGTCGTCGAAGAGCTGCTCGGTGTGCGGGGAGGTCGCCGGGGCGATGCCGCTGGACGTGCGGGAGTGGACGTGCCGGTGCGGCGCCGTCCACGACCGCGATGTGAACGCTGCGAAGAACATTTTGGCCGTCGGACTGACGGTGGCAGCCTGCGGAGACGGTGTGAGACCGCCCCGCACATAACGTGTGGGGCGGCGACTGTCGGTGAAACAGGAACCTCGGGACGTGAGTCTCGAGGGGAATCTCGGTCGATTACGGCCGAGAGGACGTCAAAGGCGTTCAGTCCGGCACCGCGGGCGTCCGTCGAGAGTCAGACCAGACGGGGAGGCCTGTACCCGGGGAAACCGGGGGCAGCGTCCTCGGCGGCGGGACCGCTGCACACCCCACCAGTCCGAACAGTGCGACCACGACCAGCGCCGTCGACAGACGTCCCGTCACTCGTGCCAGGGTGCCAGGTTCCCGTCTCCGCGGCACGCGGAACCTTCGTTGTGCGACAGTGGTGCGATGAGCCCTGTGGTGACGCTCGACGAGTTGGCGGCGCTGTTGCGCAGCGACGCTCCCCCGGTCCTGCTGGACGTGCGGTGGGCCCTCGGCGACACCGAGGGCAGGCAGCACTATCTCGACGCGCACATTCCCGGGGCCGTGTTCGTCGACCTCGACACCGAACTCGCCGCACCGGGACGCCCGGAACTCGGCAGGCATCCGCTACCGGCGGTGACCGACCTCCAGGACGCCGCGCGCCGGTGGGGAATCCGGGCGGACAGCGCGGTCGTGGTCTACGACGCGACGGGGAACCTCGCCGCCGCGCGGGCATGGTGGCTGCTGCGCTGGGCGGGCGTTGCCGACGTGAGCATGCTCGACGGCGGCCTCGGCGCGTGGACGTCGGCTGGTCACCCCGTCCGATCCGGCGACGAACAGGCGCGAGTCCCCGGCGACGTCGTGCTCACCGCGGGCCACCTGGCGACGCTGACCGCGGACGAGGCCGCCGAATTCGCCGCCCGCGGTCACCTTCTCGATGCCCGCGCCGCCGAGCGGTATTCGGGAGCGACCGAACCCGTCGACCCCCGCGCCGGGCACATTCCCGGCGCCCACAGCGCCCCGACGTCCGAGAACCTCGGGCCCGACGGCCAGTTCGCGCCCGCCGAGGCGCTGCGCGCACGGTTCGCCGCGGTCGGCGCCGAGCCCGGACGTCCGGCCGGCGTCTACTGCGGATCGGGTGTGACGGCGGCCCATCAGGTCGCGGCGCTCGCGCTCGCCGGCATCGACGCCGCCCTGTACCCGGGGTCCTGGTCGCAGTGGTCGTCCGATCCCGGACGTCCGGTCGCGACCGGCCCCGACCCGCGGTAGCGGCGGGTCACCCCGGCCGGCCCGCCGCCTCCACGTCGTGCGCCGGGTAGGCGTGGATAAGGGCGGTGCTCAGCTTCGGGACCGCGTGGGTGAGCGTGTGTTCCGCAGTGTGTGCGACGCGGTGTGCCTCGCTGAGGCTGGTCGAGGGGTCGACGTCGAGTTCGGCGTCCGCGTGCAGGCGGTGCCCGATCCAGCGCATCTTCACGCTCCGCACCCCGACCACTCCCGGTTCGGCGGCGAGGGCCTGTTCGGCGGCGTCGACCAGTCCGGGGTCGACGCCGTCCATCAGTCGCCGGAACACGTCGCGGGCGGCGGTCCGCAACACGAGCAGGATCGCGGCCGTGATCACCAGACCCACCACAGGATCGGCGAGGGGAATCCCGGCCGCGACACCGCCGGCGCCCAATACCACGGCGAGAGAAGTGAATCCGTCGGTCCGCGCGTGCAGTCCGTCGGCCACGAGGGCCGCGGAACCGATCCGGCGGCCGATCCGGATGCGGTACAGCGCCACCCACTCGTTGCCGGCGAAACCGATGATCCCGGCGAGCGCCACCCACCCGAGATGCTGGATGGGCACGGGATCGAGCAGGCGCCGGATGGCCTCCACGCCCGCGACGACCGCGGACAACGCGATCATCACCACGACGAACAACCCGGCGAGGTCCTCGGCCCGGCCGTAGCCGTACGTGAACCGCCGCGTGGCGGCCCGCCGTCCGAGGGCGAACGCGATCCACAGCGGGACCGCCGTCAGCGCGTCCGAAAAGTTGTGGATCGTGTCGGCGGCGAGCGCGACCGAACCGGACAGCACCACCACGACCACCTGGGCCAGGGCAGTGACGCCCAGCACCACCAGGCTGATCTTCACCGCCCGGATGCCGATCTCGCTGGCCTCGAGCGCGTCGTCGACGCTGTCCGCGGAGTCGTGGCTGTGCGGGGCGAAGATCTCGCGGATCGCCCCGCGGACGCCGCCCGAATGACCGTGCCCGTGGCCGTGGCCGTGGTCTGTCACGACGCACCTTCCTCTGCGGCCAGATCCGCACCCTCGTGGAGGACCTGCAGATCCCCCGACGCGCGATGGTGCCCGGGGATGCCGGGGCCTGCGTGCTCGGCGTTGAACACGGCGTCGGTCACCAGCTGCTGCACGTGCTCGTTGGCGACGCTGTAATAGATGGACGTGCCCTCCCGCCTCGTGTGCACGAGGCGGGCCATCCGGAGCTTCGCGAGGTGCTGCGAGACGGACGGCGCCGGCTTCCCGACCCGTTCGGCCAGCTCGTTCACCGACAGTTCGCCGCCCACCAGCTGCCACAGCACCTGCACCCGGGTGGAATCGGCCAGCATGCGGAAGACCTCGACCACCAGCCCTACCTGGTCTTCGTCGAGCCTGCGCCGGCAAATGCGCTTATCTGCATTCATACGCAGATAATAGGTCACTTCGCCTTGTGATGCACCAGACACCGAAATGGCTTACTTGCTTGCACTAACGATGTATATAGTTGCTTGCATCAAGTAAGTCGTCCTTCAGGGGTTGCCATGTCCATCACGTCAGTGCCTTCCGTATCTCTGGGCACCACCGAAGCGCTCATCGACGAGGTCTTCCTCTTCGGCCGAGTGCTCAAGGAGGCCCTGATGTCGGAAGCCGACGGCCACATGCCACGCGCGCTGACGGGGGTCCTCCTCGTCCTCGCGGCTCGCGGGGAATGCCGGCAGAACGAATTGGCCACCGAGATGTGCGTCGGCCAGTCGTCACTCAGTCGCCAGATCACCGACCTGGTGGAGTTCGGCTACGTCACGCGCCATCCCGATCCCGCCGACGGGCGCGCATTTCGAATACGCGTCTCGGAAGTCGGAATGACGTACGTCAAACAATTCCGAACCCAGCGTGCCGCACGAATGCAGAAGTTGTTGACGGGGTGGAACGAGACCGAGGCAGCAACTGCCCTCGACTCGATCAGGCACCTGAAGGAAACACTCGTCGATCCAGAACACCGGATCGTCACGAGCTCGAACCCGATTGGAACACAAAGCGTATGACCGAAACACAGACTCGGCCGCCGGTTGAAGAAACGACGGCCATGACGCACCGCCAAATCCTCGAAGCCCTCACGGGTCTGCTCGCAGCGCTGTTCACCGCCCTGCTGAGCAGCACGATCGTCGCCACCGCACTCCCGACGATCATCGGCGACCTGAAGGGCACCCAGACCGCATACGCCTGGGTCATCACCAGTGCCCTGCTCGCCAATGCCGCCTCGACCCCCATCTGGGGCAAGCTCGCCGACCTGTTCAACAAGAAGGTCCTGGTCCAGAGCGCGATCGTCATCTTCGTCATCGGTTCGGTGATCGCGGGATTCGCGCACAACGTGCCGATCCTGCTGACCGCGCGTGTCATCCAGGGCATCGGCATGGGTGGCCTGACAGCGCTCGTCGTCGCCATCATCGGCACCATCGTCTCGCCCCGTGAACGCGGCCGCTACTCCGGCTACATGGGTGCCGTCATGGCCGTGTCGATGTCGGGCGGTCCGATCCTGGGCGGCGTCATCGTCGACAGCCCCCTCGGCTGGCGCTGGTGCTTCTTCGTGTGCGTCCCGCTCGCCGTCATCGCACTGTTCCTGCTGCAGCGCACACTGCACCTCGCGACCGAGAAGAAGGACGACGTCTCCATCGACTGGCTCGGCGCCCTCCTGCTGACCGCCGGTGTGTCCATCCTGCTGATCTGGGTCTCGTTCGCCGGCAAGGCGGGCTACTACGAGTGGTTCTCCCGTGAGACCGCCCTGTACGTCGGATCCGGTGTGCTCCTGCTGGCCGCGACGATCCTCGTCGAGGCCAAGGCCAAGTCGCCGATCATCCCGCTCAAGATCGTCACGGAGAAGACCACCGGACTCGCGATCATCGCGTCCGTCGCCGTCGGTGTCGGAATGTTCGGCTCCACCACGTTCCTCGGCCAGTACTTCCAGACCTCGCGTGGCTACACCCCCACCATGGCCGGCGTGCTCACCATCCCAATGGTCGCCGGCATGCTCCTCGGCACGGTCGGATCCGGACAGCTCATCACCCGCTTCGGCAAGTGGAAGCCGTTCGTCGTCGGCGGCGCCGTCCTGATGATCATCGGATTCGGACTGCTCGGCACCATCGATCACGAGACCAACCTGACCCTGGTCGGCACGTACATCGCGATCATCGGTCTCGGCATGGGCATGCTGATGCAGAACCTGGTCCTCGCGGTGCAGAACACCGTCAGCGTCCAGAACATCGGTGCGGCATCCAGCTCGGTCGCGTTCTTCCGGACCTTCGGTGGCGCGATCGGCGTCTCGGTCCTCGGTTCGGTGCTGGCCACCCGCGTCGCCGACCTGTCGGCCGAGGGTTTCGCAAAACTCCGCATCCCGACCGGATCGAGCAGCGGCGGCGGAAGCCTGGACCTGACGTCCATGCCCGCTCCCGTGCAGGGCGTCATCCGCGCCGCATACGGTGACGCCACCGGGCGGATCTTCCTGATCGCCGCCGTCGTCGCCGTCATCACCCTGATCGCCGTCATCCTGATCCCCAACCGCCCGCTGCGTCGCACCATCGACCTGTCGAGCGAGCAGGAGCCCGTCCAGGAACCCGAGTACGCCCCCGTCCCGGAGTACGCACTCGAATCCGACACGGCCCCGATCCAGTCGCCCGACGTCCGCGGCGGCAGGCACGAGGCCCCCGCCGATCAGCATCAGCCCTTCGCCGGGCTGAGCGCCGACGCCCGGGACCGTCTCCTGTCCATGCTCCTGCCCCAGCCGGAGCGGACGCTGGAAGCGATCGACGAAGCGGAGAAGATCCGCGACGAGGTCAACCGCCTGCGTACCGATCTCAATGCCAAGCTCGTCGAATTCGACGAGGTCTGGGATCGCCTGCGCGAGCTGGGACTGAGTGAAGAGCAAGTGGCCGGCGTCCTCGGTGGCGGCCACGTGACGGACACCGGCAACGGTGCCCTCATCCGCTGAATGAGATGATCGTTCAGTTCCACGACGCCGTCGGCTCGCCCACGTATCCCCCTCTACGTGGGCGGGCCGGCGGCGTGTTCGCTCAGTTGACCCGGTTCACCCTGGTGGGCACGTCGAGCAATGTGCTCTACGCTCTCGCGTTCTTCACCCTCGACGTGTACGGGTCGCTCGTCGCCAACCTGGTCGGCGTGGTGACCAGTTCGATGTTGGCCAACGAACTCCACCGCCGGCTCACCTTCCGCGCCGCGGATCGCGTCCGCTGGTTCGTCGCACAGTGGGAGGGCGGGACCCTCGCCCTGATCGGGCTGGCCGTCAGTTCCCTCGCGCTCGCCGTCCTGCACACGCTCTTCCCCGGCGCCGACGGCCTCGTGCAGGTCGCGCTCGTCGTCGCCGTCAGCGCCGTCGTCGGCGGCCTGCGGTTTCTCGCCCTCCGCGGCTGGGTTTTTGCCTCCGGCCTGTGAGTACTTATTAACCGCCCGTGGTTAATAAGTACTCACGGCAGGGGGCGGTGCCACGGACCGGTGATCGCCAGCGTCAGCCCCGGTGACTGAATGTTCGCGAACAGAATCCTCCCGTCGGCGCTGAATGCCGGACCGCAGAATTCGCTGTCGTTCAACTCGTTCCGAGCCATCGCGAACGGCTCCCCCTCCGCCGTGACACCCACGAGGTGACTGATCCCTTCGCCGTCCTCCGCGAGAATCACACCGCCGTACGGCGAGACCGTGATGTTGTCGGGCCCGTCGTAGTTTCCGGTGTCGACGGCCGGATCGGGATTGACACCGAACAGCGTCTTCAGCGTGACCGTCTGTTTCGCCGGGTCGAAGAACCACACCTGGCCGTCGTGCTCGGCGACGCTGCCGTCGCTGGTCCGTGCGTAGCTCGCGACGAAGTAGGCGCCGCCGTCGCCCCACCACTGCCCCTCCAGCTTGCGGCTCCGGGTGACGGCGTCGTCCCCGAACTGCTTGCGCACCGACGTGCTCGTCGCGTCACGGTCCGGCACACCGACCCACTGCACCGAGTACACGGTGCCCGGCTCGGTGGCCTGCGACAGGTCCGGGACGTGCGTTCCGCCCTGGAAGCAGGCCATCGCCTGGAGTGCACCTGCGGTGTCGCCGCCCGGAGACTGGGCGAGTTCGCGCAGCGCATTCGGTCCGCCCCGGAAGCCCTGCGGCGGCGTCCACCGGTAGTACAGCCCGTTCGGCCCGGACGCGTCCTCCGTGAGGTAGACGGTGCTCGACACCGGATCCACCGCCACCGCCTCGTGCGCGTACCGCCCCAGGAACTTCAGCGGCACAGGACTTTTGCCCCTGTTCGCGTCCTGGCTCGCGGGGTCCACCTCGAAGACGTAGCCGTGGTCGAGCAGGAACCCGCCCTCCCCCGCGCGAGCCTCCGTCTCCTCGCAGGTCAACCAGGTCCCCCAGGGGGTGATGCCGCCCGCACAGTTGTTCACGGTGCCCGCGACGCTGACGTACTGGCCCTGCCGTGCGCCGTCGGCACCGACCGCAGTCGTGGTCGTGCCGCCGCGCGCGCCCGYGTCGTACGTCAATCCGTCGAGCGCCGGCACGCCGAACGGTTCGTCGCTGCCGATCTCGTGGTTGGTGACGAGCGTGGAACCGCCGGGTCGCGCGAACACCCCGATCGCGTCGGGGTCGCTCGGCACCGGCACGTCACCGTCCAACTGCGTCTCGCCCGAATGGGCGACGACGGTGTACGAAAAGCCCACCGGGAGCGACAGAATGCGGTTCGGGTCCGGCACGAGCGGTCCGTAACCGATCGCCTGTCCCGGTGCCGCGGACGCGAACGCCGGGCGAACGAGGGCGTCGACGCTTCCGGCGAGTGCCACACCGAGCCCGGTGAGCGCGGTGCGACCGAGGAATCCGCGGCGGTTGAGTGGTGCAGTGGACACTGTGTGAAACCTCCATGGTGACGAACCGGATCCTCAGGACGGTAGGTACCGCGGTGCCCGGCTTCGTGGACGCACCGTGGCGGGTGGATGAACCAAGTGCGAACTTCGCCCGTGAGTACTTCTTAACCGCCCGCGGTTAACAAGTACTCACGGGCGGCGAAGCCGCACAACCGTTGACATGTGACCAAATGGTCACCTATTCTCGATCCATGGACGACGATCACGTCTTCAAGGCGCTGGCCGATCCGACCCGCCGCCTGATACTCGACCGATTGTTCGCCCAGGATGGTCAGACGCTCACCGAACTCGAGTCGCACGTCGAGATGACGCGATTCGGTGTCATGAAGCATCTGCGTGTGCTCGAAGACGCGGGACTCGTCGTCACGCGCCGCTCCGGCCGGGAGAAACTGCATTACCTCAATCCTGTGCCGATACAGCTGATCCACAACCGGTGGATCGACAAGTACACCGAGCGTCACACCTCGGCGCTCGCTCAGCTGAAATCCGAACTGGAGGAAGAGAAATGACTACCGTCGACGCGATCCAGATCTACGCCGTCTACATCAAGGCGACCCCGGAGGCCATCTGGGAGGCCATCACGAAACCCGAGTGGTCGCAGCAGTACGGGTACGGCGGCCTCGTCGACTACGACCTCCGCGCGGGCGGGTCGTTCCGCACGCGCGCGGACGACGCGATGAAGGAATACCCCGGCGTTCCGGACGTGATCGTCGACGGCGAGGTGATCGAATCCGATCCGCCGAAGAAACTGGTTCAGACGTGGCGGATGCTGATGGACGCCGACAACGTGGAGGGTTTCACCACGCTGACCTACGAGATCGTGCAGTCGAGCAGGCCCGGAGTCGCGAAACTGACTGTCACACACGACCTCACCAATGCGCCGGGCCTGGCGGAGATGGTCGCGGGCAGGCGCGAACCCGAGGGCGCGGGCGGTGGCTGGAACGAGGTGCTGAGCGGAATGAAGACGCTGCTCGAGACGGGTCAGCCGATGGTGAACTGGGGCTGAACACCGGGTCGGTGAGCGCGAGGGGCCGACATCTGTCGGATGGCCGCAGTAAGCTCCAACCATGACGGCTGCGCAGTCGCTCGACGGGGAATTCCTCGCACTCGCCGACCCTTACCGGCGCGAGTTGCTCGCCCATTGTTATCGCATGATGGGCTCACTTCACGACGCCGAAGACCAGATGCAGGAGACGTTCATCCGGGCGTGGCGCGGATACGAGGGCTACCAGCAGCAGGCGTCGTTGCGGACGTGGCTGTACAAGATCGCCACCAACACCTGCCTGACGGCGTTGCAGAACAGGTCGAAGCGTCCGCTGCCGAGCGGTCTGGGCGCTCCCGACTCCGACCCGACCGCCGAACTCGTCGAACGACACGAGGTGCCGTGGCTCGGGCCGCTCCCCAACCGCCTCATCGACGACGACGCCGGCGATCCCGCCACCGTCGTGACGTCGCGCGAGTCGGTGCGGTTGGCGTTCATCGCGGCCCTTCAGCATCTTCCTGCACGTCAGCGCGCTGTTCTCGTCCTGCGCGACGTGTTGCAGTGGAAGGCGTCGGAGGTCGCGACGGCCCTCGGCACCACCACGACGGCGGTCAACAGCCTGCTGCAGCGTGCCCGGACGCAACTCGAACTGGCCACGCCGTCGGCGGACACGCTCGTCGAACCGGAGTCCCCCGAGGAACGCGAACTGCTCGACCGCTACGTGGCCGCGTTCGAGAACTACGACATCGACGGGATCGTCGAACTGTTCACCAAGGACGCCGTCTGGGAGATGCCGCCGTTCGAGGGCTGGTACCGCGGCGGGACCGCGATCGGCACCCTGGTCAGCGAGAAGTGCCCGGCCAAGGCTCGAGGCGACATGCGACTGGTGCCGACGGTGTCGAACGGACAGCCGGCGCTCGGCCTGTACATGCGCGGGGAGGACGGCGTCCATCGTCCGTTTCAGCTGCATGTCCTGGACGTGACGGCCGACGGGGTCTCCCACGTCGTCTGCTTCTTCGACATCGATCTGTTCGAGAAGTTCGGACTGCCGGAGACCCCGCCCGCCTGACCCCTACGCCGGCACGGCGGCCGGATCCATCCACATGACCTCCCAGACGTGGCCGTCCAGGTCACGGAACGCGCGGCCGTACATGAAGCCCTCGTCCTGGAGCTTGCCCCACGCCGAGCCACCGGAGGCGAGGGCCTTGTCGACCAGGCTGTCGACCTCCTCGCGGCTGTCGGCCGAGATACAGAGCAGCGCCTCGACGGCCTTCGAGGTGTCGCAGATGCCGCCTTCGATGAAGTCCTTGAACCGGGACTCGACGAGGAGCATCACGGACGTGGACTCGTTGATCACCATGGCGGTGCAGGAATCGTCGCTGAACGTGGCGTTGAACTCGAAGCCGAGTCCGCCGAAGAACTGCTTGGTCGCGTCGAGGTTCTTGATCGGCAGGTTCACGAAGAGCATCCGGGACATGTGATTCTCCTTCTCGGGTTCCGCCCAGTGCGGAAGTCATCGATACAGACCACGGCGGTGCGCGAAACTCATCGGCGCCCGCGCGCCCGATTCTGTCAGCTCTCGGCGAGGTCGAGGAACGAACCGATCATGATCCGTCCGGCGGCCTCCACGGCGTCCATGTGTTCCCCCGACGGCGCGGTGCCGGGCGGCATGTGGGCCTGCATCACGGGCAGTTGCTCGCGGGTGAGTTCGACGTGGAACTGCAGACCGTAGGCGCGGCGTGCGATGGCGAACGCCTGATTCTCGTAGAGGCGGCTGCTCGCCAGCCGGACCGCGCCGTCCGGGAGGTCGAAGGTGTCGCCGTGCCAGTGGACGACGGGCACCTCGGCGCCGACGGCACCGAACACGGGATCGCGCGTTCCGTCGTCGGACACCGTCACCGTCCCGGCACCGTTCTCCGGGCTCGGCCCGCGGCGGATCGGACTGCCGAACGAGGCCGCGAGAAGTTGCGCGCCGAGGCAGATCCCGAGCATCGGGAGACCGGCGTCCACAATTTTTTTGATGAAGTTTCGCTCTCGCGGAAGTTGCGGGTGGGTAACGTCGTCGAGTGCGCCCATCGGACCGCCCATCACGACGAGGCCGCCGATGTCGTGAACGGCCGGAAGTTCCGACGTTCGGTACGTGGGGTACTCGGTGTAGCGAATTCCCCGCTCCGCCAGCAGAGTTCCGACGAGAGCCGGTCCTTCGAACGACACATGTTCAACAATTGCCCATGGCTTGGTCATGCCACAATTCTTACCGAGTAGGGACTTTCGGCCCTAGGCAGTTTCGGAAACGTGAATTCCGCACTGAGTGCACAAAATTGGGATGTTCACACGGAGTTCATTTTCGGTGTCGATCACTCGAATGACAGACGCCAAACTGGACGCTTGTCTAGTGGCATGGCTCACGGGAAACCTGTAGAAATACGAGCGTCACGCTTTCGTGACCTGTCCCATATCAATTAGTTATCCGGTGGTGGTCCCTGACAAACGGAACGTCACCATCTCCCGTTACCTCAGACCACAGACGAGCCCTCCTGCGATCCGGGAAGTCGTCTTCGGGATGGAAAGGGCAATAGATGCCGCTCCCCATGTCCCCCCTCGACTCGATGTTTCTTCTCGGCGAGTCCCGAGAGCACCCGATGCACGTCGGCGGCGTGGAGATCTTCCAGCTCCCGGACGGCGCCGACACCTATGACATGCGCGCGATGCTCGACCGCGCGCTCGTCGAGGGCGACGGCATCGTCACACCCCGGCTCGCCAAGCGGGCCCGCCGGTCCTTCTCCTCGCTCGGCCAGTGGAGCTGGGAGACCGTCGACGACATCGACCTCGGTCACCACATCCGGCACGACGCACTGCCCGCCCCCGGCGGCGAGGCCGAGCTGATGGCCCTGTGCTCACGGCTGCACGGATCGCTGCTCGACCGCAGCCGCCCGCTGTGGGAGATGCACTTGATCGAGGGACTGAGCGACGGACGGTTCGCCGTCTACACCAAGATCCACCACGCGGTCGCCGACGGCGTCACCGCCATGAAGATGCTGCGCAACGCGCTCAGCGAGAACTCCGACGATCGGGACGTGCCCGCTCCGTGGCAGCCGCGCGGCCCGCGCCCGCAGCGGACGCCGTCGAAGGGGTTCAGCCTGTCGGGTCTCGCCGGTTCCACCATCCGCACCGCCCGCGAGACGGTCGGTGAGGTCGCCGGTCTCGTGCCCGCGCTGGCCGGCACCGTCTCCCGCGCCTTCCGCGACCAGGGTGGCCCGCTCGCGCTGTCCGCACCAAAGACTCCGTTCAACGTGCCGATCACCGGCGCCCGCCAGTTCGCGGCGCAGTCGTGGCCGCTCGAACGTCTCCGCCTCGTCGCCAAGCTGTCCGACAGCACCATCAACGACGTCGTGCTCGCGATGTCCTCGGGAGCGCTCCGCAGCTACCTCGAGGATCAGAACGCCCTGCCCGCCGAGCCGCTGATCGCGATGGTGCCGGTGTCGCTGAAGAGCCAGCGCGAGGCGGCGACCGGCAACAACATCGGGGTGCTCATGTGCAACCTCGGCACCCACCTGCGCGAACCGGCGGATCGGCTCGAGACCATCCGGACCTCCATGCGCGAGGGCAAGGAAGCCTACGGCTCGATGACCGCCACGCAGATCCTGGCGATGAGCGCGCTCGGGGCGGCACCGATCGGCGCGAGCATGCTGTTCGGGCACAACTCGCGGGTGCGCCCGCCGTTCAACCTCATCATCTCCAACGTTCCCGGCCCCAGCTCACCGCTGTACTGGAACGGTGCGCGGCTCGACGCCATCTACCCGCTGTCGGTGCCCGTCGACGGCCAGGGCCTGAACATCACGTGCACCAGCAACGACGACATCATCTCGTTCGGTGTCACCGGCTGCCGCAGCGCCGTGCCCGACCTGAAGTCGATCCCGGCCCGGCTCGGACACGAACTGCGCGCACTGGAGCGGGCGGTCGGGATCTGACGTCAGGGGGTCTTCCGGTCGCTGTGCCCGAGGTCTCGGTCGGGTGCCACCCGGTCGCGGACCAACTGCTTGAGGACGGTGATGTCCGGGAAGCCGCCCTGCTCCTTGCGGTCCCAGATCAGGTCGTCGTCGACGGTGATGCGGAAGATCCCTCCGGTGCCGGGGACGAGTGCGACTTCGCCGAGTTCCTGCCCGAACGTGCCGAGTAGTTCCTGCGCCATCCATGCTGCACGCAACAACCATTGGCACTGGGTGCAGTAGGTGATCGCGACCCGGCCGTCTGCGCTGCTCGTCGTCATCGTGCCAGGTTAACCGAACACGCTCCCCCGCTTGCTGTTCGAGTTGCATGCGCGACACCTGTTCGTCATGCGGGCGTCAGCATGTTGGGGCAGACTGTCGATCGCCATGCTGTGCCCTCTCGACGAAAGGAAGCCTCCATGCCCACCGCGCTCGAAGAATCGCGTCGCCACGCCATCGACCTGACCAACGAGAAGATCCAGGCCGTCAAGGATTTCTTCACCAACATCTTCCGTCTCGACACCACGCACCGCACCGAGGCGTGAACGGGCGGGGAGGCCTTCGCCGCGAAGGCCTCCCCGCGTTCACCGGATCGTCCCGAAGAACTTCACGACCTCCGCGGCCCGGAAGTGGTCTTCCGACACGTGTGGGCCGCTCACCTCGACGAACTCGACCGAGTCCGAGCCGCGGCGGATCATCTCGACCCACGGCCCCGTGACACCGGCGATGTTCGCGACCTCGTCCTCCCGCGAGGCGTACACCCGAATGGGTACTCCCACATAATCTCCCGGCCGGTGCCGGACGGCGTCCCAGTGCTCCGTCTTCGATTCGAGGTCGTGCCCGTCCGCGGACAGGTCGAACGCGTCCCGCAGGGTGTCGCGTCCGTGCTCGCCTCGTTCCCACACCGCGCGCAGCGACAGCGACGGGGCGATGAACACGGCACCGTCCCACGGCACCTCGCGCAGTCGCACGGCGGCGTTCCCGCCCATCGATTCGCCGATCAGGAACCGCCGCAGCACCGGCCACCGCCGGGACACCCACGCGTCCAGCGCCACCACGGCGTCCTGCGCCGACCGGTTACCCCATAGGTCGCCATGCAGGTACGGGCTCGCGACCACGTATCCGGCGTCTAGCAGGCCGTCCCGCAGTCCGGCGCGATCGTCGATCGACCTCTCGTCCCCCGTCCGCCCGTGCAGATAGTACGCGACTGCCGACGGCGTCACCCCGCGCGGCACCCCGACCAGCGCACGATCGCCGGACCGCGGGACCGTCACCGCGTACTCGTCGTACCTGGTGAGGTGTGCCGTGCGCCGCGTCACCTGTTCGACGGCGCCGGCACGAATTGTCACACCGCCAACGCTAACAAGCGACGACGCAACATGCCGGGCGGCGATCTCGGACGCGGCACCCGTTTCGCCGAGTCGGGCCGACCGCCGGCGGCACGCTCCTATACTTCGTAGCGTTGAGCCCTAGTTGCGAGGGTTTGCAACCGTTCGCTTGTGGGATTGTTTCGTGCTGTCTAGTGGAGTTTGGTGTCGTGATGTTGAGGGATTGGGCGGCAGCGAGCGGAGTGAAGTACCGGACCGCGTCGGCGTGGTTTCATGCGGGAACGCTTTCTGTCCGAGCTCAGCAGTTGCCGTCGGGCACGATCCTGGTGGGAGATACTGCGGTCTGCACGCCATGGGTCGGGAAGGGCATGAAAATTCGTAAGCTGTTTGCCGATCAGAACGTGACGACGATCGTGGTGGAGCATCGGGAGCAGCCCGACGAGGCTCGGGTTCGAATGCATCGAGGCCGTTTTTGTCGGCGCAAGGTCGTACTCTGCTCACGTTGGCCGACGATGGGGGTGGTTGATGATCTGGTGGGACATGACCGGGGTGGTGACGTCGCTGCGTGCCCGCCTGAACGGGCAGCGCCGTGCACGTCGGCGTGCCGCCGCTGCCGTGGCCGCCGCGACGGACCGCCCATGACGGCCGCTGCTGCACTCGAGGATCGGACTGCCGACATCACTGCGCCGGATCCGTCTCGGACGGTGATCCGGGCGTACGTCTACGTTCTCGATCCCACCCCGGCACAGGTCGAGGCGTTACGGTCGCATTGCGGGGCACAGCGTTTCGCCTACAACTGGGCACTGTCACAAGTCAAGGCGAACCTCGATCAACGGACCGCGGAACGGTCCTACGGTGTTCCCGACGCGGAGCTGACCCCGTCGATGTCGTGGTCCGCATACCGTCTGCGCAAATTCTGGAACACCGTCAAGAACGACGTCGCGGTCGCCCCCGAGACCGGGAAAGTGTGGTGGCCAGAGAACTCGAAGGAGGCGTATAGCTCCGGGATCGCGAACTGTGCTGCCGCGTTGTCGAACTGGTCCGACGCCCGGTCCGGGAAACGGAAAGGCTCGATGGGGTTTCCGCGGTTCCGAAGTAAGCGGGCGGTGCTGTCGTGCCGGTTCACGACGGGCAGTTTCGGGCTGGTCACCGATGGCGGTGACCGCCGTCATGTGCAGTTGCCCCGGATCGGGGCGATCCGGACGTGCGAATCCACCCGCAAACTGGCCCGCAAGACTATCGCTGGGACGGCGCGGATCCGATCTGCGACCGTGTCGTATCGACGCGGCCGGTGGCAGGTGTCGTTTTCCGTCGAAACTACTCTCCCCGCCAGGGCACTCCCGCCCACCGCCACCTGTGCCTCCGCCGTTGCCGATGGTGGTGTGGACGGTTCGGTGGTCGGCGTCGATGTGGGGGTGAAACACCTCGCGGTCCTCTCGACCGGAGAGATGATCGACAACCCGAAACACACACGAAAGCACGCGAAGGTGTTGCGTCGTCTGCAGCGCCGCGCGTCCCGCCAGATCGGCCCGGATCGCCTCACCGGCCAAGAGCCCTCACAGCGGTGGCTGCGCACCCAAGACCAGATCAGGGCAGTACACACCCGCACCGCCGACGCGCGCCGCGATCACCTGCACAAACTCACCACCCGACTGGTGCGGGACGTCGGCACCGTCGTCGTCGAAGACCTCAATGTCACGGGGATGACCCGCTCCGGTGGCGCCTACAAGCGTGGACTGAACCGGGCTCTGCGTGATGCGGCGCTCGCCGAGATCCGACGACAACTGACCTACAAGACCGAGTGGACCGGCACAAGACTGCACGTGGCGGACCGTTGGTATCCGTCGAGTAAGACCTGCTCGAACTGTCAGGTAGTGAAAGCCAAACTACCCCTCAATGTTCGGGTGTTCACCTGCGATTCGTGCGGATTCCGCGCTGATCGTGATCACAATGCCGCCCTCAACCTCGCTGCCCTCGCGGCGGTTGTTGACGGTGGTGCGTCTTCGGCGAGTTGCGGACGAGACGTAAAAGACGCCCGACAGAAACCAACCATAAGACCCGCCATCCGGCGGGCAGACGGTATCGCTGCGGGAACGCCACATAGTGGTGAACGTGGCCGGGGTAACCCGGCCGCTCATGCCGAGTGCACCAAACAACACTCAGGATGAACGGGGATCGATGGGTATCTTCCTGCTACGACGAGCGCTCAATTACGTGGTGCTGTTGCTGCTGGCGTCGTTCCTGACGTTCAGCCTCACCTCGCTCACCTTCCGCCCGCTCGACAGCCTGGAACAACGTAACCCCCGGCCGCCGCAATCGGTGATCGACGCGAAGGCCGCGGAACTGCATTTGGACGACCCGATCCCGGTGCGGTACGCGAACTGGCTGGGCGGCGTCGTGCACGGCGACTTCGGCACCACCATCACGGGTCAGCCCTTGTCGGACGAGTTGGGCCGCCGGATCCTGGTGAGCATGCGATTGCTGATCCTCGGTTCCGTCATCGGCGCGGTGCTGGGGGTGCTGATCGGCGCCGCCGGGGCGATCCKGCAGTACAAGTTCAGCGATTATTTCAGCACCGTCGTGTCGCTGCTGATTCTCAGCGCGCCCGTGTTCCTGGTGGCAACCCTGCTGAAATACGGTGCTCTCCAGATCAACTCGGCCACCGGCAGCCAGATCTTCCTGTACACCGGGGAATCCTCGGCCAGCACGATCACCGGGTTCTGGCCGCAGTTCGTCGACCGGGTGCAGCATCTGGTGCTGCCGACCATCGCGCTGGCGTTGGGCAGCATCGCAGGGTACAGCCGATATCAACGCAACGCGATGCTCGACGTTCTGGGGAGCGACTTCATCCGGACCGCGCGGGCGAAGGGGCTGACCCGGCGGGCGGCACTGCTCAAGCACGGACTCCGGACGGCGCTGATCCCGATGGCGACGCTGTTCGCCTACGGGTTCGGGGCGCTGGTCGTCGGGGCCACGTTCACCGAGAAGATCTTCGGCTGGCACGGCATCGGCGAGTGGATCGTGATCGGCATCGACAACCAGGACACCAACATCGTCGTCGCGATCACGTCGTTCACCGGGCTGATCGTGCTGTTGTCAGGGCTGCTCTCGGACGTCGTGTATGCGGCGCTGGACCCGAGGGTGCGTGTGGGGTGACCGAGATCCAGATCGCGTCCACCGATGCGGCGGTGTCGGCCGTCGGGCGCCGAACCCTGCTGTTTCGGCGGTTTCTCCGGAACAAACCCGCCATCGCCGGGGTGTGCATCCTGCTGTTGCTGTTCGTCGCCAGTTTCGTCGGACCGTACCTGCTCCCCTACGACTATCAGCAACTCGACTACACCGCGCTGCTGCAGCCGCCCAGTGCCGAACATCTTTTCGGCACCAACCAGATCGGGCAGGACGTTCTCGCCCAGACGTTGCGCGGGCTGCAGAAGTCGCTGATCATCGGCATCTGCGTCGCGCTCTTCTCCACCGCCATCGCGGCGCTCGTCGGTGCGCTGGCCGGGTATGTCGGCGGCTGGCCGGATCGGGTGATCATGTGGCTGGTCGATCTGCTGCTCGTCGTTCCCAGCTTCATCATCATCGCCGTGTTCACCCCCCGGCTGAAGTCGTCGAGTTCGATCGTCCTGCTGATCCTGCTGCTGGCGGTGTTCGGCTGGATGATCACCGCCCGGATGGTCCGAGGGATGACGCTGAGCCTGCGCGAGCGGGAATTCGTGCAGGCCGCCCGGTACATGGGGGCACCGACGCACAAGATCATCACCAGCCACATAGTCCCGAACATCGCGTCGATTCTGATCATCGACGCGACCCTGAACGTCGGTGCCGCGATCCTCGCCGAGACCGGGCTCAGCTTCCTCGGGTTCGGCGTGCAGAAACCGGACATCTCTCTCGGGTCGCTGATCGCCGACGGTACCGAATCCGCCCTCACCTACCCGTGGCTGTTCATGTTCGCGGGCGGACTGCTGGTGATCACCGTGCTGTCGGCGAATCTGGTGGGCGACGGACTCCGCGACGCGGTCGACCCCACCTCGAAGCGGGCCCGGTCCCGCAAGAGCAGGAAGAAAGTGAAGCGGTGACCGGGCAACCGCTGCTCGACATCGAGAACCTGCGGGTCAGCTTTCCCAGCGAGGAGGGCCGGATCGAGGCGGTCCGGGACGTCAGCTACACCGTCTCCGACGGCGAGGTGCTGGCCATCGTGGGTGAGTCGGGCTCGGGCAAGTCGGTGGCATCCCTCGCGGTGATGGGGCTGCTGCCCGAGCACGCGCGCGTCACCGGCTCGATCCGGTTGCAGGGCCGCGAGTTGCTGGGCATGGGAGACCGGGAACTGTCGGCGCTGCGCGGGAAGACGGTCAGCATGGTGTTCCAGGACCCGCTGTCCGCGTTGACGCCGGTGTACCGGGTCGGTGACCAGATCGCCGAGGCGCTGCTGGTCCACGGCCGGGCGAGCAACAGGAAGGACGCCGAGCAGCGCGCCGTCGACCTGCTCGATCTGGTCGGGATCCCCGATCCTGCGGTGCGCGCCAAGGCTTTTCCCCACGAGTTTTCCGGCGGCATGCGCCAGCGCGTGGTGATCGCCATCGCGATCGCCAACGATCCCGCGCTGATCATCTGCGACGAACCGACCACCGCCCTCGACGTGACCGTGCAGGCGCAGATCCTGAACCTGCTGCGCAAGGCGCGTGATCTCACCGGCGCCGGTGTCGTGATGATCACCCACGACATGGGCATCGCGGCGACCCTCGCCGACCGCGTGGTGGTGATGTACGCGGGCCGGGTGGTGGAGTCCGCTCCGGTGCGGGAACTGTTCGCGGAACCCCGAATGCCCTACACCGCAGGACTACTCGTGTCCGTACCACGGATGGACGCGCCGATCCGGAGCCGCCTGGTCTCGATCGCCGGCGCCCCGCCGGCACCGCATTCACTGCCACCCGGTTGCACGTTTGCGCCGCGCTGCCCGCTCGCCGTGGACGCCTGCCTGCTCGCCGAACCGGAACTCGTCGCGACCGGACCGGCCCACCGGGCGGCGTGTATCCGCGTCGACGAGAGCGGCACCCGCGACCTCTTCACGGCATATCGGCGGGATCAGCCGGCCCCCGCCGCCACCGCGAGGACGCAACCCGAGCACCGGGTGGTGCTGCAGGTGACCGACCTGGTGAAGACGTATCCGATCACCAGCGGTCTGGTGTTCCGCCGCAAGCGCGGCGAGATAAGGGCGGTCGACGGCATCACGTTCGACATTCGTGCGGGTCGCACGCTGGCGTTGGTGGGCGAATCCGGCTCGGGCAAATCGACGACGTTGACGCAGGTCCTCGACCTGTCCGCGCCGGAATCCGGGTCGATCGAGGTGCTGGGTGCCGACGTCGCGACGCTGAGCGCCCACCGCAGGCGCGCCCTCCGGCGGAAGATGGCCGTCGTCTTCCAGGATCCGACGGCGTCCCTGGACCCCCGGCTGCCGGTGTTCGACGTGCTCGCCGAGCCGCTGCGGCTGGACGGCCGCGGGCGCGAGGAGATCGGCCGCCGGGTACCGGAACTGCTCGACCTGGTGGGGTTGCGACGCGAGCACGCCGACCGGTACCCGGCCGATTTCTCGGGCGGCCAGAAGCAGCGGATCAGCATCGCCCGGGCGCTGGCGCTCGATCCGGAACTGCTGTTCCTGGACGAACCGGTGTCTTCGCTCGACGTCTCCATCCAGGCCGGGGTGCTCAACCTCCTGCGCGACCTCCAGGAGCAGCGGGGCATGTCGTACCTGTTCGTCTCGCACGACCTGTCGGTGGTCCGCAACATCGCGCACGACGTCGCGGTGATGTACCGGGGCAGGATCGTCGAGTCGGGAGCCGCGCAGACGATTTTCGAGGATCCGCAGCACGAGTACACCCGGGCACTGCTCGCGGCAATCCCCGTACCGGATCCGACGTATTTGGCACACTAGGGTCAGCGAACTTCGAGGAAGGGCACATCCATGAGGATTCGTTCGGCGCGCACCCGCCTCGCGGTATCGTTCCTGGCCGTCGGCCTCGTTCTCGCCGGCTGCGGGGGCTCGGACACCGGCGGCACCGGGACCGGATCCGGCTCGATCGGCACCACCAACGACATCAACCCGCACGACCCCAGCGAACTGCGCGACGGCGGAAACCTGCGGTTGGCGTTGTCGGGTTTCCCCCCGAACTTCAACACGCTGTCCAACGACGGCAACGACTCCGAGATCGGCGGCATGCTGAAGCCGATGATGCCCCGCGCGTTCGGCACCGACGCCTCGGGGGCGCTGTCGGTGAACCACGACTACTTCGTCGACGTCGCGCTCACCGGCACCGATCCGCAGCAGGTCACGTACACGATCGACCCGAAGGCGGTGTGGTCCGACGGCACCCCGATCACGTGGGAGGACATCCAGTCCCAGGCCGCGGCGCTCAGCGGGAAGAACAAGGAATTCCTGATCGCGAACACGTCCGGATTCGAGCGGGTGGACCGAGTCGAGCGCGGCGTCGACGACCGTCAGGCGGTGATCACGTTCGCCGAACCGTACGCCGAGTGGCGGGGCCAGTTCGCGGGCAATTCGATGCTCTACCCGAAGGCGGCCACCGCGACCCCCGAGGCGTTCAACACGAGCCTGCGCGACGGGATCTCGCTGACGTCGGGACCGTTCCGGATCGCGTCGATCGACCGGGCGCAGAATCGGATCACGTTGGGCCGCAACCCCGTGTGGTGGGGCAACACCCCGAAACTCGACACCATCACGTACAGCGTGCTCGACGACTCCGCGCGAATTCCCGCGCTGCAGAACAACGAGATCGACGCGTCCGGGCTGGGCACGATCGACGAGGTGAAGACGGCGGAGGGATCGGACGGCATCGCGATCCGCCGAGCGCCGGGAACCCAGTTCTCGCACATCACGTTCAACGGCGCGGACGGATCGATCCTCGCCGATCCGGAATTGCGGGTGGCGCTGTCCAAGGGCATCGACCGGCAGGGCATCGCGACCGCGATTCAGAACGGTCTGGTCGACGACCCCCAGCCGCTGAACAACCACGTCTACCTCAGCGGTCAGGAGGGCTACCAGGACAACAGTGCGGCCGTCGCCTACGACCCCGAGGAGGCCGCGCGGCGGCTCGACGAGCTCGGCTGGAAACTGAACGGCGAGTTCCGAGAGAAGGACGGGCGCCGGCTCGAGATCCGCGACGTGATGTACCAGTCGACCACCTGGGTCCAGATCGCGCAGATCGTTCAGCAGAACCTCGCGCAGATCGGCGCCAAGCTGAACATCGACACCCGGGGCGGCACCGGGTTCTTCACCGACGTCATTCAGCCCGGCGACTTCGACCTCGCCCAATTCTCCTGGGTGGGTGATCCGTTCCCGCTCAGCGGTCTGCCGCAGATCTACGCGTACAACCCCGACGACCTGCAGGGCAATTACGGCCGGATCGGTTCGCCCGAACTGAACGCGCTGATCGAGCGGACGATCTCGGAACTCGACCCGCAGAAGGCGATCGAACTGGCCAACGAAGTCGACACCGCGGTGTTCGAGGAGGGGTTCTCGCTGCCGCTGATGCAGGCGCCGGGCAACGTCGCGGTGCGCGACAACCTGGCGAACTTCGGTGCCGCCGGCCTCGCGTCCTACGACTACACCAAGATCGGCTTCCTGAATTAGCGGGTTCGCGGCCGTGCACTACCCGGTGGCCGTCGCCGGGGGCGCACTGCTGGTGTGCGGCGTGTTCGCCGTGGTCGCCGACGCCGATCAGTTCAGCGCACTGGTCGTCGTGGCGGCGGCGGTGCTCGGGGTCACCGGCTACACGTGGTTCGCGGCCACCCGCGCGGGGTCGGAGCCGGGACGGCCGGCCACGGTGCGCCGGGTACGCCAGCAACACCGACTGACCAGCAGGTCCTGGATCGAGGTACGTGAGGAACCGGGGTCGCTGTGGATTCCGGTGTTCTTCGATGCCGCTCTGGTCACCCTGCCGACGCCGACCGCGGCGACGGTGCACGACGCGGGCCGTCGCACCCTGGTGGTGTGGGAGGGCCGTCGCCTGCTCCCCTCGGGTCGAGCGCGTCGTTCGGAGCCGCCCGGCCGGTTGATCGACAACCCGTCGCGTCCGGATCCGGACGGTCCGGTACGCGCCCGGGTCGCGGTCCGGCCGGCCCGCAGGCTCGTCCTCGACGCTCAGTTCGCGGTGGCGGCGCCGTTCGCCGGGGCCTTGTGGGTGTACGTCGCGGGCGGCGGGCTTCCCGCGTTCGCCGGCGCGACGTGTGTGGCCGCGGCCGTCGCCGTGTGGTTGGCGGCGGTCCGCGGCTCCGACCCCAGCTGAGCGCGGCTACGACATGGTGACGCCCGCGCTGACGAAGCACGGCAACAGCCCGGCGATCTCACTCAGCACCGGCCCGAACCCGACGGCGGCCGGTACGGGGTCGTTGACGAACGCGACACCCCGGAATCCGGTGGTGAGGTTCGTGAACTGCACGACGGCGCCGTTCCACTGCGCGAACGGCGCTGCGGTGGTGTACCGGATCCGGTCGGGTCCGACGCGTTCCGCGTTGAACGTGAGCCAGGCTCCGGGGGCGCACGTCGACATCGAGCCGGGGACGAACGGCGCGGCGGAGGCGGCGCCGGGCACAGCGAACGACAATGCGCCCGCGACGGCGAGCACTGCTCCCAGCCGACCCAGCACTTTTCGAGTAGACATCGGAATTCCTTTCGGGGCGCGCCAATCCGTCTCCCCGAGTACGGCGGAACCGCGTCACTGAGTGTGAATACCAGGTCAGAGAAGTATATCTCCGCAGGTACCTCCGGCCGCTACGTCCCCGACGTCCAATTCGAGGCGGTCCTCGTCGAGCCGGACCACCCGAACGGTGCGCGTGTCGCCCGCCGCCGTGGTCACCTCGAGCCGCCCGTCGTCGTCCGCGGGCACCCACGTTCCCTCCCGTGGTTCGTCGGCGTCGCCCCGGCCGATCGCCCAGTCGACGAACGAGCCGTCCGGCCGGAATTCGATCCCGCCCCGCCCCCGCGCCCGCGGGAAGTCGAATCCGGCGGGCCGGTACACGCGGACACCGTCGTGGTCCTCCTCGAAGGAATGCCGCCAGCGTCCCGCCGCACCCGGGGCCACCAGTGCGGCGACGGCCGGACTCTCTGCCCGTCCGGTCCACAACGCCTTCCGAACGCCGTCCAGGCACGCGCCCATCCGGGCGCCCTGCCCCTTGGTGAACATCACCATCCCCGCGTCGTCCGTGTAGTCCATGTAATCCATGAACAGGTCGCCGTGGGGGCCGTTCCCGCAACTGATGTGCGGGAAGCGCGGCATCCCGACGTTCTGCCCGCCCTGATTGGGGGTGTCGGCGACCTCGTCGGAGCCCCGGCACCCGGTGCCGTCGTCGCCCCAGATATGGAAGAGGTTGAGGTAGTGCCCGATCTCGTGGGTCGCGGTGCGGCCAAGGTTGAACGGGGCCCGCGCGGTGCCCGTCGTGCCGAACGCGGTGTACGTGATCACGACGCCGTCGGTGGCGACGGGGCCGCCGGGGAACTGCGCATAGCCGAGCAGCCCACCGCCGAGCGCGCAGACCCAGATGTTGAGGTATCTCTGCGTCGGCCACGGGTCGGCGCCACCGGTCTCCACGGACTTCACGCC
The DNA here is from genome assembly GCF_056402215.1 of Rhodococcus sp. P4_B6. NCBI lineage: Bacteria > Bacillati > Actinomycetota > Actinomycetes > Mycobacteriales > Nocardiaceae > Rhodococcus > Rhodococcus sp. P4_B6. The sequence continues at coordinate 58,537 of NZ_JBFUHV010000028.1, forward strand.
GTCGTTCTGGTCGAACGAGTCGACTTCGGTTGTGGTGCGGGTGATTCCGTTCGACGGCCGCCCGTCCGGGCCGGTGTCGGCGAGGAAGTATTCGATGCCGGCGTCGCCGATCAGCTGCTCGAACGCGGGCGGAACGGTGTCGATGTCGTCGTTGGTGGCGCGGAAGTCCTTGTTGAGCACCACGATCTGGCTCTCGATCTGCGCGTCGGAGATGTTCTGCGCCGCTGTCGTCGACACCACGTGCACGACGACCGGAATCCGCACCGGTCCGCGGGCGGCGATCGACTGCAACGGCTCCAACTCGATGCTCTGGTTCTCGATCTCCGATCGGGCGATCCGGTACGACTCCGACTCGGTCAGCAGCCGGCGGTGCACGTCCATCGCCCCGCACGTGCGGCGGGTCGGCAGATCGGCCGCTGATTCGCTGGTGCTCATGACGTCGGGTTCCCTTCCGGTTTCAGAGGATCAGGTCCTGAGGGCGGATCAGTTCGCGGGGCAGGCTGCTCGCCTCGACCCGTTCGAGCGGGTCGGCCGCGATGTAGGGGTCCAGGCCCAGACCGGTCAACTGTGCGATCCGCCGGACGGGTACCTGGAACGTGCGGTACGCGCCGTAGGAGAACGCCTCCTCCCCCTCGGCGAACTCGTCGAGCAGGGCGGCCTGGCTGAGCAGGTATCCGGTGACCGAGAGGCTGCCGTCCTGCTTCACCATGGCGACCGTCTTCCAGAACTGCCGTGGCAGCGCCACACCGCGATACTTCGGGTCGTCCGGTGCGAGAACGGGCCCGGTCACGACGGTGACGGAGAGATCGGCGTTGTCCGCGTTCTTCAGGACGTAGTCCTCGAGTCCCAGCCACAGCGTCTGTCCCGCGTTGAAACTGTGGTGTTGCGGAGTGCAATTGGTGAAGTGGAACGTGTCGTCGTTCGCCGCTTTGGCCAGCGGGCCCCAGGCCGGGTCGAGACGCCGCACGAGGTGCCCCCGGTCGAGCGGATTGTCGCGGTACACGTCCTCCCCCGTCTGCTGATCGGCCGGAAGCCGGGGGTCGAGAATCCATCTGTCGCTGTCGCGCCGGGGGCTCTGCGACTGCCGCCCGTCGATGTTCACGGCGGTGAACAGTGCCAGTGCCCGCTCGCGGTGCATCACGACGCTGAAGTGGTGATATTTCAACTCCGGTGACGCCACCGCAGGCACCTCGGGCCGCGGCAGTGGTAGCGGCACCCGCAGGAAGCTCTCGTCGTACCCACCCCGGGTGCCGTAGTTCGGATCGACCGAGATCGCTTCCGGCGCGGCGGCCGGTGACTCGACGGATCCGAGGCGCACCGTGATCTCCAGGGGAACCCGGACGGTCACCTCCCGTGCCTGTTCGAACTCCGGGCGGACCGCCGGCACCGTCCGCTCGGCGCCGAGGATCTCGTCGACGAGGTCCCGCCACTGCGGGGTCAGGTTCTGCGCACGCACGTATTCGAGTATGCGGCTGATCCGCACCCCTTCGTTGAGGACTCCACCGAACTCGGTGTGCTGCGGCGCACGCACACTCGCGTGGTGCAGGGCGACCACCTCCCACTGGTCGTTGAAGACCGGTGAACCCGAGGATCCGGGTTCGGTGTCGGCCGAGTAGTGCAGGAACCGTTCGGGAATGTCGACGATGCGGTTCTCCCGCAGCGCGATCTGCTTCTTCTCGCCGCGGGGATGCTGCACGATGGTCACGAACTCGCCGATCACGGCCTTGCCCTCCGCCTGGATCAGCGGGCTGAAACCGAACTGTGCGAGCGTCCCGGGCTCGGCCCCGACCGCGACCAGCGCGAAATCGCGTTCCCGGTCGGCGAGGTAGAACCGTCCCGGATCCAGCGGAAACATCTGCACGGGCCGCGGTTTTCCGTCGACGCCGTCCTGGTAGTCGAACTCGATCACGCTGCTGCGGGCGATGTCGGCGTCCGGCAGCACGTGGTGGTTGGTCAGCAGCAGGGCAGGTGAGACGAGGAAACCGGTGCCGTAGCCCTGCAGGGTTCCCCGTGCGTCGCGGATATTCACCCGTCCGATGGACCGGGCGGCGGCGACGCCGGCATCGAGGTAGCGGGCGCCGACGAAATCTGCTGTGCCCACGATCTTCTCGAGAATCCGATCCGGGAGGGTGTCCGACGCCCAGCCGTCCTCGCCGTAGTAGCGACCGAGCCGGTCCACCCGCTTCGCGATCCGTTCGGGCGTATCCGCCGCGGCAACCCCGCCGGGACCGTTGAGCGCCTCCACGTGCTCGCCGCGCTGGGGTGCCCGTTCCCGCGCACGCAGTTCTGCCGCATCGTGTTGTCGTTGCCGTTCCGCCTCGAACGTTCCCGCAGGCGTCGCGCGCTGCGACTGCCCGTCTCCGATGTTGTCGACGATGGTCATGACTCGGTCCTCACGTAGGCGGCGGCTCGGTGCTGTGCCTGCCAGCCTTCGCGCCGCGGGCGGACCGGTCATGCGTAGCCGACTACTCGTTTCTCGGTCCGACCGCGGCGCCGGCGCGTTCGTACTGTTCGACGCCGTTCCGGACGACCCGCCGAATGCGGTTGCCGTCGGCCACCAGGGCGTCGAGCAGCGGAACCGCCAATTCCGGGCGGATCGGGATTTCCGCGAGCAACTGCCCGAGTTCGAGTGCGTCCGATCCGAGTGCTCCGACGACGACCTCCCGCCGCGCGCTGTCCAGTGCCGCTTCGACGTCGAGTTGCTTCGCGGTGTCACCCCGTGCAGTCGGTATCGGTGTCGCCGTCTCGACCAGCAGCGCCCGGACGTCCCGCGCGGCCAGGTCGCGGTCGGTCGCCCACACCAGCATCGCCGCGACGGCCACGTACAGCGCGGCGAAGGTCGTGCCCTCCATCTCCGGCCGGTCGACGAGCCGCTCGCACGTCGTCCCGGTGATCGTCCGCGGCGCGTAGACGTCGGGTTTGCCCGCGTCGGCGAAGTACGGGGTTTCGTGGGTGAGGGTGCCGTCGTCCTCGACGGCACCGACGGCGAACGCGTCCGCACTCCACGCGGGATACGCCGACTCGTCGGAGTGGTCGCCCGAGACGATCACGAGTCGTCCGTCGCCGACCAGGCGCGCGATGACGGCGTTCTGCGCGTCGGACGGGACCGCGTTGCCGTAGTCGAACACCAGGATGTCCGCGTCGGCGAGGGCGGCGTCCTCCATCCACCGGCAGACGTCACGCTCGGACGGGACACCGTGCGCGAAGGCCAGCTCCTGGGGCAGGAGTTCGGCCAGCGCCGATTCGCCCTGCCCCGTCTCGCCGGCCACCACCCGGCCCGGAACGTCGTGCCGGATGGCGCACTGCGTGACGGCCACCGCGATCTCCTCACGACGCCCGGCGGTGAACGGTCCCGCCACCGCCAACCGCAGTGCGTGCCGCACCGGCGCCGCGGCTGCCGCCTCGGCCTCGGGTGCCCCGGAGCCGGCGCCGAAGAAGTCGGACCCGTTCGACACCGGCGGTGCCGGCTTCGCGGCACCGACACCGAGTTGCCGGACGAGCAGCGGCAGGTCCCGCGGTTCGAAGGTGCCGTCCTGGGCGGCGAGATCCGCCAGCTGCTCCCACAGTTCCAGGTGCCGCACGTCGGTGTAGAGCCGGGAGAGATCCTGCTCCGGGTAACGCGTCAGCGTGGGCAGATTGCGCCGGATCCATTGCCACACTTCGGGCCAGGACAGGGCGTCGAGGCGGATCGTGCGCACTTCCGCGGCGCGGAGCGACTCGGTCAGTCCGGCGAGTTCCCCAGTGGTCGCCACGGCGAGCCGCGCGTCGCCCCGACGCTCTGTCAACAGGACCAAGGCGTCGAGGAGGTCCGAGGCGCCGGGGGCGTCGCCGACAAGCAGGTCGCCGTCGTCGACGACGATCGCGGTGGGGACTTCGGTGAGGTCGTCGAGTAGCCGCTCCCACCAGTCACCGGCGCTGAGCCTGCCGGGCCGGGCGGTGCGGACCCCGGCGTCGTCCATCAGCTCGGCGACGATCCGGGACAGTTCGCGGAGCGGGTCGGGTTTCGCGAGCAGCCGTTTCGCGCTGACGAACAGATGCGCGATCTGCGGTTCGAGCTCCTCGAGCACGCGGTCCAGGAGGGCGGTCTTTCCGGTGGAGGGCATCCCGACCACGTGCAGCAACCGGGCGGACGTCCGCCCGGACAGCACGTCCACCCCCTCGCGCAGTTCCGCGAGGCGGGAGATGAAGCGGAGTTCGCCCTGGCGGATCCCGATCCGCCGCGAGATCCGCCGGGGCGAGGGTTCCGGCCGCGCTTTCGCGTCCGGGTCGATGATCGCGCCGGGCTCGCTCCCGCCGACGAACAGGCAGGGCACCGCCCAGTCGAGCAGGGGGTCGCCGCTGTTCTCGTCGCCGTTGATCGCGAGCCGCGCCAGCCGCAACGCCTCCGCGACGGGCTGGCCGGCGGTCAGCGCCTCGTAGAAGAAGCGCGTCAGCAGTCGCTCCGTCCGGAACGGCAGCACCGCCTGCATGCCGATCACCATCGGGCACGCATCACGCACACAGATGTCGGCCGAGGACAGCGGCCCCGGCCACGGGTCGTCGTCGGTGGCCCCGTCCGGCGCGCGGGCCGTCTCGCACCCCGCGAACACCGCCAGCCGGAGGTCCGGCAGCTGCTGCAACAGCAACGCGAACTCCTGGCTCGGCAGCAGCATCCCGCGGCCGTTGCGCCGCTCCACCTTCAGACCGTCCGGATTGGCGTGCCCGAGATAGTGGAAGAGGTGAAACCCTCGTCTCTGCATGCCCATTCGACTGCGAAGACGTTCGACGGACGGACGGTCCTCGACCACCACCCGGAGCAGACCACGGTCGACCAGGGGCCGCAGTTCCGACAGCAGGCTGCGTTTCTCGGCGTACAGGTCGAACGGGGCCTCGGAATCCTCCGGGCCCTCCCGCAGCGGACTCGACATCACCAGCAGGAGATTGAGCGGCGGCTCGATCGGCGTCTGCCGGATCGGGTACGTGCGCGACCGTCCGGACCGCACCACGTGGACGTCGCGTGCCATGGCGAGGAACTGGTCGGGGCGTTGCGGATCCAGCAGCAACTCCCACGGCCAGGCGCACACTTCCTGCGGCGCGGCGAGGATCCGCACGAGGAGCTGAGTTCCCGCCCTCCCGGCGATTCCCCGGCTCTGCTGCAACAGCGTTTCGATGTCGGGGATCCCGAACACCAGGTCCGTCAGCACTTTCCCGACGTCGAGCGCGTGGGCCGCGGCGTCGGTGCGCGCGTGCCGGACGGTGTCGGTCAGCCATCCGGACGGCGCGTCGATCGTCTTTCCCGTGACGTCGTTCGGCAGTTTCCATTCCGGGATCTCTCGCCGCACCGCGAACACCGACCCCATCCAGGACTGCGCCGACAGCCAGACGTGGTCGCCCGCCCGGAGGACGCTGATCTCCAGTTCCTCGAAACCGGTTGCGGGTCTCATGTTTCCGCGCTCCTAGGCGTCCACGGACCGGGCGATCTCGTCGAGGTCGACCACACTCGCGACGTCGGTGACCGGGTGCACCCCGAGCGCGCGCACGGTGATCCGGTAATCCTGGGCGGATAATCCGTCGAGGACTGCCTGCTGCCAGCCGTCGACGGCCGGCGACAACGGGTGCCGCCTGCCCGGACCGCCTGCGACGGGCTCGACTGACGCGACCAGTCGAGCGCCCCCGGCACCGGTTCGCGCGCGGATCACCAGCGGCTCGGCGGTCGTCACGTCGTCGACCTCCAGCGCCACCGATTCGTTCACCGCCGGAAACACGTTCGGGGGCGCGAGAACTGCGGTGGTCAGGATCCCGCCCACATGGTCGAGCACCGGGTCGTCGTTCTGCAGGGATCCGTGCCGCTGGCTGAAGAACGCCGCGTTCTTCCATCCCGTCATGAGCTCGTGCGGGGTGGCCGACAGCTTCGGCACGGTGCCGTCGCCGCCGCTCTCGCCGGGCCCGCGGACGGTCATCGTCTCGACCTTCGACCCGGCGAGCCGGGCGGCCCATTTGGTGGGCTGGAAGTCGCCGATCACCGGACGGATGTCGTAGCCCTGGGGTTCCGACTTCAGCCGCGCGTCGACGGCGTCGCGCAGGCCACGGTGCAGGCGCACCGCCGCCCCCATCCGGCCGGCGTCGAGTCCCGTGCCCGACCAGTCGAGCGCCGTGTCGTCGAGTGCGCGCCACGACCCGTCGTCACCCGCCATGCACCGATACGACGGCAGCAACTGGTAGGCGGACGTGAACGACCCGATCAGCGCACCGAGGTCCACGGTGAACGGACCCCAGCCCTTGCGGAATCCGTTGACGAGGAAGTCGAGCGCGTTGACCGAACCCGAGTACGGGGTGCCGAACGTGACCAGGGTGCGGGTGTCGCGCCAACCGTCCAGCAGTTCGAGGAACAGTCGGGCGACGATTCCGCCCATGGAGTGGCACACCAGCACGAGCTTGGCGTCCGCGTTGCCCGACTTCTCGCGCCACCGCGCCAGCCAGTCGTGGGATCGCCGGGCCAGCGTGCGGGCCGCCACCCGGTTGTCGCGCCGCCAGTCGTAGGGCAGTTCGAAATAGTTGTCGCCGGGAACGACTCCGAATCGGCGGACCAGGTCGTCACGGAACTTCGTGTAGCCGTCGATCTTCCAGTCCAGGCCGGGAACGAAGTGGAAGTCCGGTACCAGCCGGGTGGCCACGACGCCGTCGCCGAGGTCGTCGACGTCCGGGTCGTCGCTGTCGAGTTTCAGTGTTTTGATATTTCTGCCCAGCGAGAGCACGCTCGCCAGCGCGACGCCCGGTGTCGGCGCCCACACGTCTTTGCCGTCACGCGCGAGGACCGACCCGCCGATGCCGGGCAGCAATACGACGACGTCTTTCATGGCGGCCTCCGGGATCGAACGCCCAGGAGAGGGCGGCTTCGAATCCCAGTCTTCTCTTACTCGCCGCAATACACACGAGTAGCGGACCACTCGGTTTGCAGTTTTTCGGCGGGGCCGCCGACGCTCAGCGTTGCGCGAAGTTGAGGTAGGCCTTCGACGGCGTCGGGCCGCGCTGGCCCTGGTACTTGGAGCCGACGGCCGAGCTGCCGTACGGGTGCTCCGCCGCGCTCGACAGCCGCAACAGGCACAGCTGGCCGATCTTCATCCCCGGCCACAGGGTGATGGGCAGGTTCGCGACATTGGAGAGTTCCAGCGTGATGTGCCCGTTGAAACCCGGGTCGATGAACCCGGCGGTCGAGTGCGTGAGCAGTCCGAGGCGGCCGAGCGAGGACTTGCCCTCGAGGCGTCCCGCCAGGTCGTCGGGCAGCGAGCACACTTCCAGCGTGGAACCGAGGACGAACTCGCCAGGGTGCAGAACGAACGGCTCCCCCTCCGCCGGCTCGACCAGCGTGGTCAGCTCGTCCTGCCGCTGAGCTGGGTCGATGTGCGTGTAGCGGGTGTTGTTGAACACCCGGAACAGGCTGTCGAGGCGCACATCCACGCTCGAGGGCTGGACCATCGAATCGTCGAACGGGTCGATGCCCAGACGTCCAGTGGAAATTGCGGTACGGAGATCGCGATCGGAGAGGAGCACAGGTAGAGGTTAACGGGTGTGGATGGCCATCGAGAGCAGCAGTTCGGTGCAGGTATCCACCAGCTCCTCCTCGGGGAGCGTCACGGTCCCGTTCAGCCATGCCGTCAGGGTCTGGGCGAGGCCGCCGACCATGAAGTGCGCGGCGAGGTCGAGGCGCGGACTCTCGGCCACCTCGTAGTACCCGACCGTCTGCTTCGTGACCAGGCCCGCGAACAGTCGCGAGCTGTCGAGGCGGCGCTGGGCCAGCACCGCGCTCGACTGCGCCACCGAGAACATCAGCCGGCCGTGCCGCGGATCCTCGGCAACCTCCCGCACGATGTTGCGGACCCCGGCGCGGACGATCTCCCGCTCCCCCGGCCCGGCGTTCGTCACGGCGTCCAGGGTGCTCGTTGCGATGCGTTCCACGACGTGGTCGTAGACGGCGACGGTCAGCGCGTCGCGGTCGGGGAAGCTCTCGTAGAAGTAACGGGTGGCGAGCCCGGCCTGCTTGCAGACTCCGCGCACGGTCAGGGCGTGGTCGCCGTCCGCGCTGCCGAGCAGGTCGAGTCCGGCCTCGATGAGCTGGCTGCGTCGATCCGATCGACGCTGGTCACCCTCTTGGCCGCCGTACACCCTGTCCGACGCGATTGCCATGGAAACATCTTCGCACTTGCCTCTGGACTCGCCACATATATGTGAGTACGGTCGTATTCAGATAGGTAATTCACCGCTTGCGACAGGAGTGCACATGTCGACATCTCTCGAGGTGCCGGACCGACTCGAACTGGTCATGGACGGCGCCGGCCTGCTCGCCGGCGCAGCAAACGTGATCATGCAGCTCTCCCACCCCGCCGTCGGATACGGCGTCGTGGAAAGCCGCGTCGAAAGCGGACAGATCTTCCGGCACCCGATCAAACGAACGCGGACCACCCTCACCTACCTCGTCGTGGCGGCCCGCGGCACCGACGAGGAGAAAGAAGCGTTTCGCAACGGCGTCAACCGCGTCCACGCCAAGGTGCAGTCGGGGCCAGACAGCCCCGTGCAGTACGACGCGTTCGACCCCGAACTGCAGCTGTGGGTCGCCGCCTGCATCTACCGCGGATTCGAGGACGTCCACCGCTCCATGCACGGCGAACTCACCGCCACCGAGAGCGAATACTTCTACCAGCAGGGAGCCACCTTCGGCACCACCCTGCAGGTGCCGAAAGAGATGTGGCCCGACACCCGCGCCGCCTTCGAGGAGTACTGGAACAAAGCCCTCGCCGACGTGTCGATCGACGACACCATCCGCGAATACCTGGTCTCCGTCGCCAAGGTCGAATTCATGCCCGCCGTCGTGTCCCGACTCTTCGGCCGGCTCAACCTGTTCTTCACCACCGGCTTCCTGCCACCACTCTTCCGCGACCAGATGCACCTCACCTGGACCGCCAAGGATCAGCGACGCTTCGACCGGACCATGAGCACCATCGGCGCCATCAGCCGACGCATACCCGTCACCATCCGCGAACTCCCCTACATCCTGCTCATGCGCGACCTCCGACGCAGAATGCGGACCGGCAAACCCCTCGTATGACACTCCGCGCGTGTGCCCGCGTAGTCCGGATCACCATCTGATAATGTTTCCGCCGCAGGGTGTTGGGCTTGCCTACGGGCGCCCAATATCGTGCGCGCCGATGTAGTTCAATGGCAGAACATCAGCTTCCCAAGCTGAATACGCGGGTTCGATTCCCGTCATCGGCTCCATCCATCCACAACCCAACCAACCATTCCATCCACCACCATCCTTCACCCCGAAGACGAAGAAGGTGGTCGGGGGGCAGCATGCGCCAGGCGGCCCTGCTCGGGCACGGAGAAATCGGCACCGATCACCTCCTCCTGGCCGTCCACCAACCGCAGGTGACCTCAGACGACAAACCACACTATGCAGAGTTACGCGCGGTTCCCTACCTTGCTCAGCGACGGAACGCGGCCGCGGAAATAGGCGGCCCCGCCGCCGCAAGGCGGTCACACACATCAGCCGGGTCCCGGGTGGATTGCGCCAGGCCGCGGCAGTCGCACTGATTGCCTGATGGACCCGTACCCCGTCGAGGTGGAACAGATCCATCACGAACTCGTCCGGATGCTTGGCCTCGACGCCGAACTGCCAGATCCGAGTCGGGGAAGTCCCGCAGGTTCGCGGTGACGATGACCTGGGCGCCGGCGCGGATCGCCGCGGCCAGCACATGCCGGTCGTCCTCATCTGGCAGCGTGAGTGCGGGGATAAGTGCCTCGTAGCCGGTGACCAGACAGTCCGGTACTGCCCGGTTCATCAGCTCCCGCAGCTTCGCCAACGTCGCTGCCGGGATGTCCGGGCGATCCTCCGCCAAGTTCTCGAATGTCTCGTCAAGGATGCGATCCGTCCACCGGGCATGTACCAGGCCGGTCTGCGCGAGCCGGATCAGCAGTCGCGTAAAACATTTGGGTACAGCACATTCGCGTCGTACAGCACGGTGAAGGTCACGTCAGTACAGCCCGAGGTCTTCCGTCAGGGCCGCCAGCTCGTCCGCGGCGGCGCGCGAGGTCCCCAGCTGCGTCCGCTGGTAGGCAAGCAGAGAGGACGCGAGGATCCGCCGATGGCGGCCGACCATCCGGTACTCGATGTTCCCCTCGTCGAGGAGCTTGATCACATGCGGCCGCGAGACATTGAGCATCTGCGCGGCCTGCTGGGTCGTCAGCTCCGCGTGCGCCGGGACGACGGTGACCCCCTGCCCGGCAGCCATATTCGCCAAGACCTCACGGATCAGATCGAGCGCTGCACGAGGAAGATGCACCGACTCCGAAGTTCCGGCCACGGTCACATCGAGGGTCTCCCCCGCCGGATCGACATCACGAAGCAACTGCAGTGCCTGGCAGGCCTGCTCCTGTTCGACAACGGTCGGCTGCTGATGCGCTGCGGACATCACACACCTCCTAAACGAAATATACGCAACAAACGAAATAACCGCAACGGCGGCTGGGCAACGTCGGCGATACCGCCCCTTCCTCCAGGATCGCCCCACGAGGATGCTTGGTCATCTCCGCCGCATCCGGGCCCGGGCTACCGGCCACATCGTGCAACGCGATGATCGGATCGACACGCGCCGTCGGTTGTGCCGCGGCCGCGGCACAACCGGAGTCCACGCTGTTGATAACGGTGCCGGCGGACCGGACCGGATTGCCGTTGCAGGAGCCCCACTCTCCTACCATCCCTGCTTGGYCACGCTGATCACTGTTGTCGACGGCGACCTCGGTCAGATCGCCGTCCTCGAGCTCCTGCAACGGGGTTCGGCCGTCGAGGATGTCGGACGGGGTGCGCCACCAGGACGTGACTCCTCTGGCCCGCGACACCCAGTCCTCTGCCCGCGAAGATCTCGTCGTCAGCGGCACCAGGATTGTTCATCCACAATCAACACCGACCAGGACGGAACATCCCATATCGCAGCGGATGCAGCGGCCTTAGTGTCAGGGATGTCAGAAGCACAGTCGGCCGTGCGTGCAGCACACGCACCGACCAAGTGGACCGCCGAGCCCACTATGCGGCGAAGGTCCCCATCCGACAGGCAGGTTCACACAATGCAGTCCATTCACCACGATCGGCTCACCGAGTTGGAGCTGGCATCCGTCCTTCTCTACGAGGCACGCCTCGACAACCGGGTACTGCCGGAGCTGCCGATCGCGTATCGACCCCGCACCCTCGAGGAGGGATACGCCGTCTCGGATCTCCTGGCTCGCAAGCTCGGCTGGCCGATCGCCGGCTGGTTCTGCGGGGCCACGAACCCCGAGATCCAACGGCTCCTCAGACTGCCGGAACCCTACTGTGCCCGCCTCTTCGGGCAATTGGTGCACAGCAGTCCGGCGACTCTCAACGCGGATGATTTCCCGCCGATACCGATCATCATCGAAACCGAGATCGCCTTCCTCGACCGACTCCAAGTCGCCCTGGACAGACGCCGCACGATTCGCGGATGGGTGAACGGCACCAGCCCACGAGATCAGCCTCAGTGCACCAGAACCCACAGTCCGCTGAGGCTTAGCAGTGCGACACTCACCGCCAGAAGGCTTCCAGTGCCGATTGCCGGCGTTGCGGACTCTGCTGCAAATCGCGCCCTTCGAAGGGGCCGTGACCGATGCTCGTGCACCGCGGCACCGGCGACGAGTGTGCCGGCGATCGCCGGACCGACCAGCGCCATGGAATTGCTGGGCGGAAGCCAACGTAGGCAGGCCACTACCAGCCCGAGTATCGACAAACAGGTTCGCACGAAGGACAGCGAGGTGCGTTCGGGTTGGAGCCCCGCGTCAATCGTGTGAGACACGCGCATTCAGGAGTTCACCACTTCGGCAATCAAGACGACGGCGCAGATGACGAGCACCCCGGCGACAACCGGTGCCATCACCGGTACCGGCAGGGTACGACCCGCACGCAATGCTCGCTCGGCGCTGATCCAATGCGCGAATGCGGCGATGGCGATCACGCCGCCGGCGACGAGGAGCAGAGCGGCCATCGGGGCCCGGATCGCGGGAGCAAGCAGATCGCCGGCGAAGGCCTCCAGTCCGAGACCGGAGGCGACGAGTGCCGTGGCTGTGCGCATCCAGGCCAGATAGGTACGTTCGTTCGCGAGTGTGAAGCGCGGGTCGGGGTCCTCCCCGGAGCGGAACGGTGTCCAATTCGGCATCAATCGACGGGCCCTTTCGGCATGGTGTGTTTTCTCGAGTCCAATTCGTCGTCCGCCGTCAAGGCAGCGTCGAGCAGCGCCGCCCCGGCGGCTTGAAGTTCGGCAATCCGTGCGTTGCGCCGGGCCAGGTCCGCGTGACTCTGTACGACGAAGCTGCGCGCCGCCGGGTTCAGGGCTCCGGGGCGGTGCACGATCCCGAACGGGGTCCGGATACCGGGGCTGGTTTCGACGACGACGGCACCGAGTCGGTGCGCAGCGGTCGCCATCCTCAGGGGGAGAAAGGCGCTGGCGGCGCCATTGAGGACCAGGGTCATCTGCGCGTGCCGGTTCGGCACCTGGGCTCTGATCGAGGGAACCACCGATTCCCGCCGCAGTATCGAGGTGACGATGTCGTTCTCGCGGCGAGCCGAATTGCTCACCGCCAGCGGAACGTCACGGAGTCGAATCAACTCGAACGGCCCGGTTGTGTCGGTGGGGGTGCCCGGTGGCATCACGAGCAGCAACCGCTGGACCCCCAGTTCCACCCGCTCGAGGTTGTCCATCGGAACCGGGAAGGTCGTGAATCCGAGCTCGCAGTGTCCGGCCAGTACCTCGTCACACAGTTCCCGGTCGGAGGGAAACTCCGACAGGTCGATTCGTATGTCGGGGTACAGACGGGTGAACGACGCGCTCCATGCGGCGACGGCCTCGCTGGACATCTCCGGCATCGTTCCGATCGTGATGGACCCGACCTGCACTTCACGGGCGCCCCCGCATGATGTCTTCCGCAGCGACGATGTCGCCGAGCACTCTGCGAGCGGGCTCGACCAGCAGTTGGCCTGCCGGGTTGAGGACGAGATTTCGTCCGGTCCGGTGGAACAAGGACAGCTTCAGTTCGCGTTCGAGCTGACGGATGCCCTGTGACAGGGTCGCCTGTGCGACGTGGAGATGCTGGGCCGCTCGGTTGACTCCTCCGTGCTCGACGATGGCAAGGAAGTACTCGAGCTGTCGCAAGTCCATGAGTCCATCTTCCCTCTCGCCTCAGGCGGGATCCGCGTGGCGCCGACACCGTCCGGAACGACCGTTGGGGGCTGCCGCGGCAACTGCTGCCACCAGCTGCCGGGATCAGACGCGGTAGGAGTCGGGCAGTGTTCCGTCGACGCCGACCTGTGTGATCATGGCCTTGGCGAGGTTCCGCTCGTGGATCGGCGAGGACCCCTCGTAGATGCGCAGCGCACGAACGTCTCGCCACATCCGTGGGACGGGATGCGGGCCGACGATGCCCTCACCTCCCAGTAGCTGAACGCAACGGTCGGCGACCCGGCTCGCCATCTCGGAGCTGTACAACTTTGCGGAAGCAATGCGGTGGCGTGGGATGACACCGTCGTCGAAGGCCCGTGCACATTCGACTGTCAGCGCACGCCCGGCCTCGAGTTCGGCAAAGCTGGCTCCGAGTGTCGCCTGAACCACGCCCAGATCCGCCAGCGGAGCACCGAACTGTTTGCGGCCGTTGATATGTGAGGTCGTCTCTTCCAGCATTCGAGTGGCCTGACCGACACAAGTCGCGGCGACATGCAGACGCGCGTGATTGATGCCGCGCAGTGCCATCGTCAGCCCCGCGCCTTCGGTGCCTCCGAGAAGGTTCGCCGCGGGCACCTCGACACTGTCGAAGTAGATCTCGCCGACCGGGGCCTCGGCGTGCCCGTTCATGATCGCGGGCAGGACCGTCCGCACCCCGGGAGAGTTGGCGTCCACGATGAGGGCTGACACTCCCGCGGCGCCGGGTTCGGCTACGTCGGTGCGGGCGAAGACGATGAACGCGTCCGCCCAGGCGGCGTTCGTGATGTAGCGCTTGCTGCCGTTCAGAACGTACACATCGCCGTTGCGCACGGCGGTGGTGCGCAGGTGGGCTGCATCCGAGCCGGCCGCTTCCTCGGTGAGCGCGAATGCCGTGACCAACTCCCCTGCGGCCATGGCGGGAAGCATCCGCCGGCGCTGTTCCTCGGTTCCGTGATCGAGGATGGCCTGCGAGCACAGGCCGATCACCGTCGAGAAGCGTGACCGGTACACGCACGAGGCACGGGTGAATTCGAAGGTGAGCTGTACCTGCTGCTCCATGGTCCATTCGAGGCCGCCGTAGGCACGGGGGATGGAGATGCCGAACAGGCCGAGTGCCGCCATCCGGTCGAGGATGCGGGCGGGAACCTCGCCCACCTCGACCATCTCGTTCTCGGCCGGGACGAGTTCGTTGTCGGTGAAGTCGGCAATTGCCTTCAGATAGGTGGGGAAGTCGTAGTCGAGGACCTCTGAGTCGATCATGAGGGGAACCTTTCGAAATAGTGTCAGCGGGGTGCGGAGTCGCCGATGACGCCGCGGTCGAGGAATCCGGCTACTTCTTCGTCCGTGTAACCGAGTTCGTGCAGAACGGCCGCGGTGTGCTGGCCAGTGGCCGGGGCGGCGACCGAGGTGGCGCGGCGACGGCCGTCGAGGGTGAAAGCCAGTCCGGGACTGGTGAACGACGCGCCGTCAGCTCCGGCAACGTCGACGAGGACCCCGGAAGCGACCACGTCCTTGTCCTCGGCGATGTCGTCGAAGGATCGGATTGCGCCGCAGACGATCTGGGCGGACAGCAACCGCTCGACGGCTTGATCGCGCGTCATCGTGCCGAACGCCTCGGAGAGGGTCGCCAACAGTTCGCGCCGGTGCGCGACGCGCGCCGGGTTGTCGACGAACCGCGGATCGCCGATCATGTCCGGGCGATCGATGAGATGACACAGGGCAGACCACTTCTCGTCCGTGTAGGCCGAGAGCACGATCTGTCCGTCCGTCAGGGTGACGACATCCGCGGCCGGTGCGGCGTGCGCCTGGCCGTTGCCCTTGCGCCGCGGTGCCTGCCCCGTGATGGTGTACTCCCCCCAGTTCGCCGCCTGCATCGACAGTGTCGCCTCCATCAGCGAGGTCTGGACGTGTGCGCCTCGACCGGTCGAGGTTCGTTGATACAGCGCGGCGAGGATACCGGCGCAGAGTGCGTTGGCCGCGGTGACGTCGGCGGCGGGGAGCCCCAGCCGTTGCGGGTCACCGTCCGCTTCCCCGGTGACGTGCATGAGCCCGAACTCTGCCTGTGCTGCGATGTCGAGTCCCGGACGGTCGCTGGAGGGCCCGTTGACCCCGAATCCGGTCACGCTCCCGTGTACGAGTCGGGGGTAGCGCCGCCTCAGTTCGTCGGGGCCGATTCCCAGGCGTTCAGCGGAGCCGTTGCGGAAGTTCTGCACCAGCACATCGGCTTCGGCGAGTAACTCGTGGAGAATGACCCGGGCGTCCTCTTGGCTCAGATCGAGGGCGATGCTGCGTTTGTCGCGGTTGTAGGCCTGCACCATCGCTTGACCGAACGTACCGATGCCTCGTGCCTGGTCGCCGCGCACGCTCTCGACTTTCAGGACGTCCGCGCCGAGATCTGCGAGGGTCTGGCAAGCGCTGGGGCCGGCGATGTATTGGCCGAGGTCGAGTACCCGGATGCCGGTCAGGGGTCCATTCATGGTAGTCACCGTGCCTCTCGCGCCTTGCATTCGACGGTCAGCTTCTCGAGCCGGGCCTTGGCCTTCTCGGGGTTGAGCATCATGCCGCCGACGACACCGAGCACGCACACCGTGATGCCGACGAGCATGAAACCGGCCGAGTAGCCCTGCGCGGCGTTGGGTGCATGTTCGACGATCAGTCCGAGGGCGTACGGGGCAACGATGCCCGCGACGCTGTAGGCGGCGATGATGCAGCCGAAGAACGCCACCCGCTGCCGGGCCGGCAGGAAGTCGGACGCTCCGGCGAAGGCAACGGAGAACGCGACGCTGTTGACCGCAAATGCGGCAAACACGAAAACCAATTGCACCGGACCGGCCGCGAGCTGGGTGAAGATCACCATCGAGACGCCTCCGACCAGCAAATACGCACCGGTGAGGTAGCCGCGCGCGACCCGTGAGCTGTAGCCCTTGCGGAGCAGCCGGCCGGACAGCAGTCCCGCCGAGAGCAGGACCGCGACCGCGACGATGTACGGCAGCGTCACCAGCATGCCGACGGTGCTCGCCGAGTACCCGAGCCCCTCGTTCAGGTACGCGGGCAGCCACGCCACCTTGAGCGAGGAGATGAGGTAACCGGCGAACGAGAGGAGGACCAGCCCCCAGAAACTCTGCAACGTCAGCAAGCGGCGGAAGGGAACCACGATCGTGCCGTTGGGGTCTTCGATCTTCGCGACGCCCTCGACCGCAGCCTCGGTCCGCTTGAACGGCAGCTTTTCGGTGTACCAGAACCACCCGATCACCCACAGCACACCCACGCCGACGAGGACCATGAAGGCGGCGTGCCAGGACCAGGTCAGGATCACCCAGGTCAGCACGGGGGCGGCGATCAGCGGCCCCACCGACGACCCGGCATTGACTACCGCCCCGGCCGTCGCCCTCCTCTCGGGGGAGAAACGGTCGGCGACGATCGACTGACACAGCGCATGTGCGGGACCTTCGAAGAAGCCCAACGCAATTCGGCACGCGAGGAGTACACCGAATGACGTCTGGAAGGTCAGGGGCAGCATGCTGACGATCCAGGTGATCATCAGCACGCCGGCACCCCAGGTATACGAGATCTTGCGGAGCACCGCGGTGAGGGCGACCGCACCGACCGCGAACAGCCAGAAGAAGGCACTGCTGAGCAGCCCGTACTGCCCCGGGGTGAGCCCGAGATCTGCACGAATCTGCTGACTTCCCAAGCCGATCGCCGCTTTGTCAGCAAAGTTCAGCGTAAAAAATAGAAACAGCAACACAACGATGCCCCACGCACGCCGGCTTGCCTGGCGCGGCGGCCGGTGTCCGGTGTCGCCGGGACGGGTTTCTGTCGTCACCATCAATTTCCTCCGGAAATGTGAGCGCTCAGGCAGTGGCGGCCCGAGGTATGTGATTGCGGCCACTGGAGCGGTACTCACATCACATCCAAGTCCCGGTGCCGGATCAACCGGCAATACGCGGCCGGACCATACGGTTCTGCCTATATCCACAGGTCAAGCCGCACAGCGTTCTCCCACGACGCCACATCACCGATCGCAACGACAGGCGCGGTGCGTCGGCGCACGCGACCGGCGCTTACTCGTCGGCGCCCACCTGGTCCGGTTCGGTGTCTCAGTCATTCACCCCACGAACGCTCGATGATCCGACCGAAATCCCCCCGAGGATCAAGCGTGTCTTTGCCAGCAATGCGATATTGGCCCCGTCTCGGACGCCGCGAGGCGCGATACCTGGTCCGATCCCGCGACAGCCACCGGACATGATCAAGGTCTTGCCGGAAAGATTCGAACCTCACAGAAGTCTCCTTCGATATGGGGACTCCCATCACACCGTGTCGACTACCGGAAAACCATGACGCAATTCGACTCGAAGACATAGGAATATCGATCGATCGCCATGCACCTTTCAACAGGGGCACGGTGGAACGGGACCGAGTCGACGGCCACCACGTTGCCTGCGAACTGGCTGTCGCGGCGCACGATGTCGGTCTCGACCGGGCTGTCACTGCGCATGATGGTCACCGGTCGGGGTCTCGGCGGCCGGATGCGGTCGGCGGAGCCACGCCGACTTGTAGCGCAGCATCCGGGTGGGGATCCGTGGGTGCATCGGCGGGTAGAGCAGGCTCAGAGTCGAGGGTGAAGTAGCTGCGCAGCAGGCGGAGGCACAGGTAGGCGGGAATGTACTTCACCGAACTGACGGCGACCGGCGGGTCTGGCCCGCTCCGACCCGCATTCGTTCGGACTATGCTCGGATCATGGTCACGGCGGGCAGCCGTGCCCCGATATGTGTACCGAGGCGATCGGATGGTTCACGGCGACCCGCTATCGACACAGCGTGATCTACACGCGGGTATACCGGCGGAGCTGACAGCCGCAGGGTTCGAAGGTCCGCAGGAGATCGGACGCGGCGGCTTCGGCGTCGTGTACCGCTGTGTGCAGCGCGCACTGGATCGAACAGTGGCGGTGAAGGTCCTGACCGCGAACCTCGATCCGGACAATCTCGCGCGATTCGTCCGTGAGCAAGTCGCGATGGGGAAACTCTCCGGACATCCGCACATCGTGAGTATCTTTCAGGTCGGCGCGACCGCGGGCGGGCGGCCGTACATCGTGATGCAGTACCACCCGCACGGTTCCCTGGACGCCAAGATCCAGAACAGCGGCCCCATCGACTGGCGGGACGTCCTGCATGTCGGTGTGAAGATGGCCGGTGCCCTGGAGACCGCGCACCAGCGCGGGACCCTGCACCGCGACGTCAAGCCCGCGAACATCCTGCTCACCGAGTACGGCGAGCCGCAGCTCACCGACTTCGGCATCGCCCGGATCAGCGGCGGCTTCGAAACCACCAGCGGGGCGATCACAGGGTCCCCTGCCTATACCGCCCCCGAGGTTCTGCAAGGTCAACCATCAGCCGCGACCTCGGACGTGTACAGCCTGGCGGCGACCCTGTTCTGCGCCGGTACCGGGCATGCTCTCTATGAGCGCCGCAAGGGCGAGCAGGCGGTCGTCCAATTCCTTCGGATCACCAAGCATCCCATGCCGGACCTGCACGATTCGGGTCTGCCGGCCGACGTCGGCGAGGTGATCGAGCAAGCGATGTCCCGCGACCCGCGGGACCGCCCGGCGACGGCGGCAGAGTTCGGCGAACTGCTGCGCGCGGTACAGCGCCGGCACGGCATTGCGGTCGACGACATACCGGTTCCCCTTCCGGCCCCGGAAGGGCACAGTGTCTCCGGGTCCACCACCGGGTCGCTGCGGCGCCACTACCCGCCGCGGTCGCTGACCCCGCCGGCCCCGGCCACCAGATTCCGCCCGCCCTCGCCGGCCCGGGCGCTGGTGCGACGGGACCGGTTGATCGAAACACTGCGCGCCGGGCGGTCCCGGAAGCTGACCGTGATCCACGGACCCACCGGATTCGGCAAGAGCACTCTCGCCGCGCAGTGGTGCGAGGTGCTGACTGCCGAAGGCGTCGCCGTCGCGTGGCTGACCGTCGACAACGACGACAACAACCTCGTCTGGTTCCTGTCCCATCTGATCGAAGCCATTCGTGCCGTCAATCCCGCGCTGGCCACCGAATTGAACGACGTGCTCGAGGAGCGTGGGGACGAGTCCGAGCGGTACGTGCTCACCTCGCTGATCAACGAGATCCACCAGAGCGGCGAACCGATGATGCTGGTCATCGACGACTGGCACGTGGTCAGTGCGAAGCCCACGATCAAGGCGCTGCGCTACTTACTGGACAATTTGTGCCCCACGCTGAAGGTCGTGGTCACCAGTCGCAGCCAGAGCGGGTTGTCGATGAGCCGCATGCGGATGCAGGACGAACTCGTCGAAATCGATTCCACAGCAATGCGATTCGATACCGACGAGTCGGAGCACTTCCTGGTCGGGTTGCGCGGGTTGGCACTCGAACACAGTGATGTCGAGGACCTCACCACCTCCACCGACGGCTGGGTGGCGGCGTTGCAACTCGCGTCGTTGTCGCTAAGGGGTTGCGACGACCCGTCCCAGTTGATCAGTTCCATGACCGGTGGCCACCACGCGATCAGTGAGTTTCTCGCCGAGAACGTGCTCGACACACTGGAACCGTCGATGCTCGACTTCCTGATGGCCACCTCGATTCCCGACCGCATCTGCGGGGATCTCGCGGCCGCGCTGTCCGGGGTGTCTCACGGACTGGAGATGCTCGAGGAGGTCGAAGAGCGCGATCTGTTCCTGAACCGCATCGACGAACAGTGGTTCGGCTACCACCACCTGTTCGCGGAGTTCCTCCGGAACCGGTTGGAGCGGAATCAGCCGGATCGGGTGGCAGGGCTGCACCGCATCGCCTCGGGGTGGTTCGCCGAGCATCGATTGGTCAGTGACGCAATCGATCATGCGCTCGCCGCCGGCGACGAGCAGCGGGCGGTCGAGATAATCGAGAACGACGGCCTCTACATGTTCGCGCATTCACAGATGTCGACCCTGATCGGCTGGGTCGGCAAATTGCCGCCGACGATCGTGCAGACCCATCCGCGCCTGCAACTCGCACTGGCCTGGGCGAACATCCTGTTGCACCGCGCCGAAGCCACCAGCCAGGCGCTGACACTGGTGGAATCCACAGTCGAGGATTCCGGTCTCAGTCCAGATGAGATCGCCGACGTGCGCGCCGAGGCGGACGTCGTACGAGCCCTGATGGCGCTGCGCGCCGACCACCTCGAGGGCATCGACGAACACGTTGCGCCGTGCCTGGCCCGAGCGGACACCGTCCGCCCCTTCGTGATCGGCAAGGCAGCCAACCTGGCCACCTTTGCCGCCGCCTACCGGTGCGACCTCGACGAGGTCAGCCGCCTGCAGGACTGGGCATCGATCTATTTCGAACGCGGCCGGGATTCGTTCAATCCCATTCACGGGTTGTGCTTCACCGGGCTGGCGGACCGACTGCTGCTCGACCTTCGCGCGGCCGAGGAGTGCTTCCGCAAGGCCTTGAAGCTGGCAAAACAGTCCGGTGGAAGTCACTCGTACACCGCCCGACTGGCGAGTTCGCTGCTCGGCGAGTCGCTCTA
Organism: Rhodococcus sp. P4_B6; assembly: GCF_056402215.1. Taxonomy (NCBI): domain Bacteria; kingdom Bacillati; phylum Actinomycetota; class Actinomycetes; order Mycobacteriales; family Nocardiaceae; genus Rhodococcus; species Rhodococcus sp. P4_B6. Next base: position 79,302 of record NZ_JBFUHV010000028.1, read on the forward strand.
CGACCGCGGGGAGCTCGACGAAGCCGAACGGCTCCTGGACGAGGGGTACAAGCTCGGACCCGAAGGCGGACCGGTCGATTTCAAGATCGCACGATACGTGTCCGGGGCCCGCGTCAAGGCGCTGCTGGGTGACCGGGACACCGCGATCCGCCGGCTCCACGAGGGTGCGGAAATCGCGCAGACGTTGTCGCTGACGCGTCTGCGCGCACTGGCCGAGAACGAGCGGATCCGGTTGGGTCTACCTCCGCATCCGGATTTCGGCGCAGTGCCGATGGTGTCCTACGACACTCGTCGACGCCCCATCGACGCGATCGACGAGATCACCGTCCAGCACGAGGAGGCGTCGACGATCCGAACACTGCTCGCCGAACAGGACCCGGGAAAAGTGGACCTCGCCTGCCGGTGGGCACAGGAATGGGTCGATCGGCTGGCCGAACGGCACCGGCCGCAGGCGCTGCTGCGGGCAAGGCGGCTGCTGGTTTCCTGCCTGGCCGCGGCCGGGCGGACCGACGAGGCCAAGACGGTGCTGGCGTCGATTGCCGCCCAGTGCGCCCACCTCGGATCGTTCCGCTACCTCCTCGACGGCGGACCATACGTGGCAGCCACGCTCACGGGCCTGCACGCAGATCAGCAGAACGGGCACTGGCGCCCCGAATGGACGGAGGTACCCGCGGACTTCCTCACCAGGTTGGTCCGGGCCGAGGTAGTGCACACGATCTGATCGCGGTCGTACCGACGGAACTACTCGCCCGGGATGGAAGGCCGCCGGGCGCCGGTAGGCACCCACCGTGCACACTGTGACAGCAGGCAGGGCAGCCGCAGGTCGTACTACGTCGCGTTCTCGCTCAACAAGCTCTCGAGGACGGACGTCGCGTACACCCGGTCCGGTAACGCCCTTCTGCCCCTCTCGGCTCGAGTTCTGCGGTGCGATTGCGCGATGTCGCAGAGCCGTCGACGGTATTCCTCCACGGCGAGACTGAACTTCACGCGAATCTGCTCCGCGCTCGGTCCGCCGATCGGCGCCCAGAGGATGGCGAAATCGAGGATGTCATCACTGGTGTAGGGCTGTGCGACCTGCATGCCTGTTCTCCGGTGTTCGGCGGCGGGAATCACGGCGTGCCGCCCGGCAGCATGTGACTGTCAGAAGTCGTGGGAGCGTCGGAATCGGGACCTGTCACCGCCACCGCAGTCGACGGGAAGGCCTGCAGCAGTTGGTCCATTTCAGCTCTGTCACATGGTATCTCGCTGAGAATGTGCCACAGTCTTTCGATGAACCGCCATGGGTGCATGCCAAATTTGATGAAGGTCTCGTCCTCCGGGACACCACCGAATGGCGCCCAGATGYGGGCGAACGCGAGGATGTCCTCTACTTCTTTTGCCTGTTTGCTGAGCTGTTTCACACGTCGACGTTCGGCGTCCTGTCGTCGTTGCTTGCGCCGTCGACTGTAGTGCCGGATATCCGACTCCACCGGATCGAAGCCGCTCGGTACCGTGCGGCCCGGTTGATCCGGGCTTCCCCCCAGGCGTGCCCCCTTGTTGGATGTAACCATTGGTTTCTCTGTTCGGAAGTGCGGGTTTGCGGTCGAGTGCCGGGCAAGCCAGGTTGATCGGCTCACGAGCCAGGCCGCAGGGTTGTTATGGCTAGCGTCTCCGCGGACGTCCCGAGCTGGGAGTCGTGCGAGTTGCACTGGCTGTGCACCGTCATCGGGACGCGGGGTGAAAGCGCCGGCGAGCGGGGGTAGGCACCCGCCCGCCGGCACGGTGTGCATTCAGGAGCGATGCCGGTCCTGAACAGTTTCGGGGGGCAGAGAGTCAGGACGCGGCACCGCCACCGCAGTAGGCGGTGGTTCCGTGGCGCGGGCTTGTGGATTGGCCAGGCGCTCGGGGCGCAGGATCTCGTCGAGTTCGGCGGCGGTGAGCAGGCCGCGCTCGAGCACCAGGGAGGTGACGCTGCGACCGTCGACCAGCGCTTGGCGCGCGATGGAAGTTGCTGCGTCGTAACCGATCAGCGGGTTGAGGACGGTCACCACTCCGATGCTGGATTCGACCTGGGAGCGCAGGAATTCCTTGTTCGCGGTGATCCCGTCGATGCAGTGGTCGGCCAGGCTGGTGCAGGCCGCGGTGAGCGAGGCCAGGCTGGCGAACAAGGAGCGCGCAATGATCGGTTCGAAGGCGTTGAGCTGCAACTGTCCGGCCTCGGCCGCGATGGTGACGGTGAGGTCGTAGCCAATGACTTCGAAGGCCACCTGGTTGACCACTTCCGGTATGACCGGGTTGACCTTTCCAGGCATGATGCTCGATCCCGCCTGTCGTGGGGGGAGGTTGATTTCGGCGAAGCCGGCCCTGGGTCCGGAGGACAGCAGCCGCAGGTCGTTGCAGATCTTCGACAGCTTCACCGCGACTCGTTTGAGCATCCCCGAGAACAGCACGAAGGCCCCGCAGTCCTGGGTGGCTTCGACCAGGTTGCCGGCCGTCACCAGCGGCAGCCCGGTGAGTCGCTGCAGGTGGGTGCACGCTTGGGCGGCGTAGTCGGGATGGGTGTTGAGGCCGGTGCCGATGGCGGTCGCGCCCAGGTTGATCTCGTGCAGGTGCACCAGGGCTTCGCGGATCCGGCGTTCGTCCTCGTCGACCATCACCGCGTAGGTGCTGAACTCCTGGCCGAGGGTCATGGGCACGGCATCCTGCAGTTGGGTCCTTCCGACCTTCACCACATCGTCGAACGCGATTGCCTTGCGCGCTAAGGCCAGGCGAAGATGACCCATCGCCGACAACAACTGTTGGGTGCCCTGGATGGTCGCGATCCGAATCGCGGTGGGATAGACGTCGTTGGTCGACTGGCCCATATTCACGTCGCCGTTGGGGTGAATCCTGGAGTACTCACCCTTGTCGAACCCGAGAATCTCCAGCGCACGGTTGGCGATGACCTCGTTGGCATTCATGTTCGTCGAGGTGCCGGCGCCACCCTGGATGACATCGACCACGAACTGATCCAGCAGGCGACCTTGTTCGATGTCTTGGCAGGCCTGCCCGATGGCGTCCTTCTTCACCTGATCGATCAGGCCCAGATCGAAGTTGGTCAGTACTGCGGCGTGCTTGATCTGCGCGAGCGCGGTGACGAGCAGTGGATACGACGAGATCTGCGTACCGGTGATCGCGAAGTTCTCTACCGCGCGCAGCGTCTGGATTCCCCAGTAGGCGGCGGCCGGGACTTCCCGGGCACCCATGAAGTCTGTCTCGATCCTGCCTTTATTCGCTTCCAGCAGGGACGGTGCGGTCATCTGTGCCATGGCTCTCGGTTCTCGCGTGGTGGTTCGGGTGTGTTTGGGGTGTAGCAACGTTCAAGATCAGGACGCTGTGACGAATCCGAGCGCCTTGTCCACGACATTCTCCAGTGGTTCGCCGTGGCAGAACCGCCGCAAATTGTCGACGAAGAGTTGGCCGAGATCGTCTAGATAGTCCTGGGTGTCGCCGCTCATGTGCGGAGTGATGATGACGTTGTCCATGCCCCACAGGATGTGTC
>NZ_JBFUHV010000029.1:0-82563 GCF_056402215.1 Rhodococcus sp. P4_B6
CTCTTGGCTCTTGGATCATGGCGAGCAATGTCCATCGCATGCTGACGGTTCCCTCGCGGGGATTGTCCTTGGTGGCGTCGAGATCGAAGCCGGACGCGATCACTCGTGATCGTTCGCTTGCCCGCTCGAACTCGGCGATGACGTCGGTAAGCGATTCGTCGTCGGCGACGGCGAAGGTACGTTCATCGCGGCGCGAGTATCCATCGCATTCGGATTCGTCGAGGCCCGCCCAGAATCGTTGAAACCAGATCCGTTCCGCGGCAGCGGCATGCTTGATCAATGAGATCGGTGTCGTCAACGACGCGACGAGTCGACGGCGGGCATCGGCATCGGATAGGYCGCGTGTGGTCTCGATAAGTGCTTCACGATTGCGGTCGAGCATGTTCTCGATGATCGCGCGCTCGGTACCGTTGGTGATTCCGTGGGTGCTCATGCTTTCACTCCATTCTGTTGTGTGTTTGATGCCCGGCTCGTGCGATTTTGGGTCGGTCGGGCTGAATGACAGCAGGCGCGGTGCGGCGATCGATCTCGGATGAGGGACGAAATGTCCGGCGCCGGGAACGACCCGGAGAGGAAGAAGGGAATTCGATCCGCTCGCCGCACGAGGCGCGGTTGGGAAGCGGCAGGCGGGTCGGCGTCAACACTGTCGCCCAGGTCCGTCAGGATCCGTTGCCGTCTGGGCCGAGCATATCGCAGCGCCTGTCTCTCGTGGGCAGGGTATTCCGCTTGATCCGTCCTATGTCTGGTGCGTGGAGCAGCGGAGTGTCGAGGGATACGGGGGTGGTGGAGGTTGGCGTGAAGCAGCGCACGAAGTGCAAGTGTGCGGGCGCACGTGGTGGGTGACGGGTCCGGTCTCGCCGGTCGGGGCGTTGTGGAAGGGGACACTCCGCAGTCGCTATTGAATTACGTGCTTGATCGTTTGACCTGCGCTGGCTCGCTGTGCTCGTTTGCGCTACGAGTTTCGATGGAACGGTCGTACATCGGGTGATCTCGATCGTTCTCGGCATGATCCGGCGTGCATTCCTGTACCGAGCCGTGCGGACCGAAAGTTACTGTCGCCGGGCAGGTCCAGGGACGAGACCGGTGATCAGGGCGGCAAGCGCCATCGTGACGAGGACCGCGCCGTAGACGAGTTCGGTCTGCAGTAAGCCGAACGGTGCGACCATGCGGCCGGCGATGATGGCTGGAATGCTGAATGATAGATAGCTGACGACATACAGCGCCGCAAACAACTCGGCACGCTGGTGGGGTTGCACGAGTGGGCTGAGGCATTGAATGCTGCCGGAGAAGGCGGACCCGAAGCCGACGCCGGCCACTGCGGTGCCGATGAAGAACACGGGGCCGGAGCCGAAGACGACGCCGGACATTGCGATTGTCACTCCCGCCGCCAGCGCACCTGCACCGATGAGCGTGGTGGTTCGGCTGTCACGTTTGCGCAGAATGATGGGGGCCAGTGCGCCCACTCCGTTGAGAACGGCGATGGCAACCCCGCTGGCGAGTCCTGCGTGGATGTGCAGAATCTCGGTCATCGTCGACGGGATCAGGGAGAGGTAGAGACCTCCGAGCATCCACACGCTGATGATGGCCGGGACGCTGGCGAGAAAGACCGTGCGGGCCGCGGGTGGAATCGACACTCGGGGGATGAGCGAGGTGAGGGCGCCCGGGCGCGGTGTAGCCGATTCGGGGATGAAGAAGGTYAGCACGCTGGCGACGGCGAAGAACACGGCGAGTGGGATGAAGGTCGACAGCACCGGCGTGTCGGAGAACTGAAGGATCAACCCGGAACTGAGCGCGCCGAGCGCGAGGCCGGCAAGTGGCGAGACGCTGCCCAGCATGGCTCCGATGTGCTYCTTGTCCGGTGGGGCTGCCTCGACGATCGCCGCGGTCAGGGCGCCGGTGACGATGCCCGTCGCGAGTCCCTGCACGATTCGTGCGGCGATGATCCAGTGGACGTCATCGGCCGCGACGAACATGGCCATGGCGCCGACCTGTACGAGAATGCCGGTGACGACGACTGGTTTTCGTCCGATGTGGTCGGACACGGCACCGGCCGTCAACAGTGCGACCAGCAACGCGATCGCGTACACGGCGAAGATGATGGTGAGGGTGGACGCGCCCAGGGACCAGCGGTTCTGGAAGACGACGAACAGCGGCGAGGGAGCGCTCGCTGCGAAGAAGAACGCGAGCAGTTCCACGCTCAACAGCGGCAGGGCGAGGACTCCGGAAGTTCGTGCGGTGCGCTCGCGCGTGTGGATGGAGGTGGACATCCCTCTCCTTAAGGCGAAGATATGTGCATTAAGGATGACCCTAGATCGCATCGAACCCTTAAAGCAAACTACTGTGCGTTAAAGTAGCCTCATGTCGTCCGATTCTGTTCCCACCCGCCGCACCGGCGGCCGAAGCGCACTGGTCATCGCGGCGGTACGCGACGCCGTCGAGGATCTGATCGCCGAGAGCGGCGCGGACAAGGTCACCGTGCCGGCTGTCGCTGCTCGTGCGGGCGTGAGCCCCTCGAGCATCTACCGACGATGGGGGGACGTCGGAAGTCTCGTGGCCGAGGTTGCAACACTGCGCTTGGACCCCGATCGGCCGCTCCCCGATACCGGGAACATCGGCGACGACCTGCGGGCGTGGGCACGGGAGTTGTACGGACACCTCGCTCGCCCGACGAAGGCGTCACTGTTGCGGGCCTCCGCCGTGCTCGCCGACGACGGCGAGACCAACTGCCTGGCATCGCGCCGAGACGAAGCGGAGCGACTCGTCGAGCGTGCGCACGCGCACGGTCAGTTCACTCCCAGTGTGCGGCAGATCATGGACCACCTCGTTGCCCCCATCATCTATCGCATCACCTTCGAACCCGACACCGTCGACGCCGGATTTCCGGAAACACTCGTCGCCGAACTGGATCGGATCACAGAAACGGGGTGATGCGAACGGTCCGCGGGCGATTTCGTGGTGCAGTACCAACCGAATTGGTACCCGGACAACAAACCGAACACACGATGGTGAAGCACCGGCAGCCGCTCTACCTCCGAGAGCTCAGGACTCGCGACCGGACGGACCACGCGGGGTGTCCTGGCGCGCGTGCGGGGTGAGCAACTTGACGGCGACGAGGAGATCCAGGACGTCGTCGAAGCGCCGAAGGTCCTTTCCGGTCCGCTCCGCGATACGGTCCAGCCGGTAGTAGGCGGTGTTGCCGTGGACATACAGTGTCTCGGCTGCCGCCTTCGCATTGAGGTTGGCCTTGGCATAGGCCTCCAGGGTGTCGATGTACACGCGATCGGCGGCAAGGTCGTCTTCCACGAAACGCCGGACTGCGGGATCGATGAGACGGCGCGCGGTGTCGTCGCGTTTGGTGATGAGGTATTCGAAACTTGTCAGATCGTTCAGCGGCTTGACGCCCGGGCTGTCGGACAACGCTTCGCGGGCGGTGACGGCTTCGCCGTAGGCCCGAGGCACTGCACCGAGACCGCGGTGCACCGTGCTGATGCCGATCGTGAGTTCGATGCGCTGTGCGCGCAAGGTGTCGAAGGCATGAGACAGGCTCTGGGTGACCGTGTCGCTGCTGCCGTCATCCGCCGGGAAGATCCCGATGAATTCCCCGTGCCGGAAGGCGATCAGGCCGCGGGTACGGGTGTGGTCTGCGCCCGTGACGCCCAACGCACGGACGATTGCCTGTCGGCTTCCCCCGTCCGAGGCCGCGAGACCGGAAGCGACAACGATCGCCGAGCCGAGTTCGAGTCCCGCGGTCCGCAGCGTCGCCTGCCGGGAACCCACGGTGGGAGTCTTGCCGGCGAGCAGGTCGTCGACGAGGTCCCGCGCCGCCCTGGCCGCGTCCGCGAGTAGGAACTGCTGCGCCTCCAGGTACCCTTCTGCGGCGATCGTGCTGCCCGCTTCGATCACGCCCATGATGAATTTGACGGAGTCGGTCGCCGCGGCCTGAAGGTCGGGGTGTTGCCGGGCGATTTCGAGGACGCTCTCCCAGAGGGTCGACTGGCTGATCCGGAACGCCTGGAGGAAGTCGGCGAGCGGAATCGACTGTGTCACCCGGCGCAGGGCGTGGTTTCCGGTGATCCGGAAATCGTCGCGCGACGGGAATCGGTCCTGCGCCAGACTGTGCGCGAAGGTGTCGAAGACATCGCGGCAGTGAGCTGCGACGTCCTCCCGCAAACCGGGATCGGCATTGTCCCGATAACTCGGCACCTGCTCGCAGATCCGTGTCGCGGCGAGTGCGGCTACCTCGTGCACGGTGTCCTCGACGTGCTGTGCGAGTTCGCACGTGAGGTTCTGTGCGTCGGAGTGCGGTCGGTCGACCACGGGCGTCACCCCTATCGAAGTGCCGAAGACGACGTGCGTCCCGGTACGACACCACACGCCATACCTGGGTGCCGTTCGGAATTGTGGATACCTCACACGCTAGCCCGGTGCTGCGGCGTCCGGTCGCATAAGGCCTTGGTGCCGGTCAACGTACCCGCGCCGGGATCACTGCCGGCGCCCAGGGTGTCGGGCGTGGATAGTGGCCCACATCGATGCCCGGCCGTTGTCGATCGTTCACAGGGCAGTCTGTGATTCGGGCACTGTGTCCGACCGGATCAGTCTGCCTATCGTGTCGGTGGTGCGTCCATCGGGCCACTGCACATGGGTGCTTGTCGATTCCCGAGGGGTGTCATGGTTCGCGAACTCGCACAAATCGATGTCGACGCCGGAACGGCCGACTCGTTCGAAGCGGCGGTCGGAAGAGCCGTTGCACTGTTCGACGCCACCGCAGGGTGTACGGGCATTCGCTTATACCGGTCTGTCGAGGTCCCGAACCGATATTGGTTGGTCGTGGAGTGGGGCACGATCGACCAGCACACCGAATTCCGGAACTCTCCCACGTTCGGGCACTGGCGTGTCCTGGTCGGGGAGTTCTTCGCCGCGAGTCCGGTCGTCGAACACCTCGACCAGGTCGTGCTCGGATTCTGAAAGTCCTGCTGGAGCCTCATCCTGCGCAGGCAGATCTGCGACATGAATCGACGACAGGGCGATCCGAGCGGCGAATAATGTGGCAGGAGGCACGCGCCGTGGAATCGTTCGACGGGAGCATCCATGAGTCTTACCGAGTCGGAATACGAGTTCGTGATCGTCGGGTCGGGTGCCGGTGGAGGCCCACTCGCGGCCAACCTCGCCGCCGCGGGACATCGAGTGCTCCTGCTCGAGGCTKGTGACGACCACTCCTGCGTCTACTACCAGGCGCCGATCTTCCATGCCCAGGCATCGGAGGACGAAGACATGCGCTGGGACTACTTCGTCCGTCACTATCGAGACGACCACGCGCAGGCCGAAGATCCGAAACATACGCCCGACCGCGACGGCGTTCTGTACCCGCGAGGCGGGACGCTCGGCGGGAGTACCGCAATCAGCGCCATGATCACCGTCTGTCCCCACAACAGCGACTGGGACCGGATAGCGACCACCGTCGGCGACGACTCGTGGCGTGCCGAACGGATGCGGCCTCTGTTCGAACGAATCGAGCGGTGGCGGGACCCGACGACACCCGGAGCGGACCCTCCGGAGAACAATCCCGCACGTCACGGCTACAGCGGGTGGCTGGGAACCACGCGTGCCGACCCTGAGGCCGGCGGCCGTGAACCCTACTTCCTCGACATCATCGACACCATGGACCAGGCATCCCGCGAGCACGAACCGCCCGACGAAGACTGGCGGGAACCCCCGCAGGATCCCAACGACTGGCGGGTCGTCAAGTCCGGAGGAACCGGGATGATATTCATCCCGGTCGCCGTCACCGACGGCGTCCGCAACGGGAGCCGCGAGCGAATCCTCGGCGCGCAACGCGACCATCCGCAGAACTTAGAGAGCGTCTGAGAACTCCCGTTCGTGTCACGCTGTGCGGGCGAGTCGGCGTGACATGGTCGCGATCATGGCGATGTAGACCATCGCTTCKTGATGGTCGGGCCGCGTCTCGTAGTCACGGACACAGCGTCGGTGTTTGCAGATCCAGGCGAAGGTTCGCTCGACTACCCAACGCCGGGGAAGAACCTTGAACCCTTTGACACCGTCGGTTCGCTTGACGACCTGAACTGTCAGGGACACAACCCGTTTCGACCATTCGATCAGCCGACCGGCATAGCCGCCGTCCGCCCACACCAGGCTGATCGTCGAGAATCGGGCACGCAACGCGGCCAGCAGTCGGATGGCACCGTCGCGGTCTTGAATCCCGGCCATGGTTACCACGACCGCCAGTAGCAACCCGTTGGTGTCGACCGCGATATGACGTTTGCGGCCGTTGATCTTCTTGCCCGCGTCGTATCCCCGGCTCGACCGGGCAACGGTGTCGGCGCCCTGCACCGACTGGGAGTCGATGATCGCCGCGGACGGCAGCGGTTTCCGGCCGCCGTGGACCCGCGCCCGATCACGTAACGCGTCGTGGATCCGCTGCCATACTCCCGCGCGGACCCAGCGGGCGAAGATCGCGTACACCGTGGTCGCGGGCGGGAACTCCGACGGCAACTGCCGCCAGGCGATCCCACCTCGAACGACATAGAAGATTGCATCGAGTACGAGACGGCGGCAGTGTTTTTCGGGTCGGCCACCGCTGCCGGTGGTGTTGCCGGGTGGAGGCAGCAGTGGTTCGAGAATCGCCCATTGAGCGTCGGTCACCGAGGATGAAGAGTACACCGCGCACCGATGCCCGATCCCCGGATCCGGGGTAGGGCATGACGGACACAGTGCGATGAGCGATGATGGCAAGTGAACTCCTGGTCGGGTCGTGGCGTAAGCACCTACTGACCTACCAGGAGTTCACCCATTCCTCACCAGTCACACGCCGATCATCCCGAGTTTTCAGATGCGCTCTTACACATCGAATATTCGGCACTCGCCACCAAGATCGTGTTCGACGGAACGAGAGCCGTCGGCGTCGAATACATACGTGGGCGGCACGTGTACCGCGCCGACCCCCGAGCGAGACAGACGGACGGAACCTCTATCGCACCGCGCCGGATTGCGACCGCCACCGCCGAAGTGATCATCTGCGCGGGCGCGTTCAATACTCCCCAGCTCCTCAAACTCTCAGGGATCGGACCACGCGCCGAACTCGAATCGTTCGGAATCGACGTGGTAGTCGACCTGCCCGGAGTCGGGGAGAACCTCCAGGATCGATACGAGATCACCGTTGTCGACGAAACAGCCCACAACTAGCCCATTTTCGAGGGTTCGACCCTGGATGCGCCCAAACGTGGAGAGCACCCTGATGGCCTCTTCACCGAGTGGCGCGACAAACTCACCGGGCCCTACACGACCAATGGCACTCTCGCCGCATACGTCAAACGGTCGAGCAGTGCCCACGACGACCCCGACTTGTTCGTCTTCTCGCTACCGGTGTTCTTCCGCGGCTACTACCCGGGTTACTCGAGCGATTTCACGAAGAGTCACAACAGCATTTCGTGGGTCGTTCTCAAAGCACACACGAACAACACCGCCGGCAGCGTCCAATTGCGGTCCCCTGACCCCTTCGACACCCCGGACATCTGTTTCAACTATTTCGCCGAAGGAAGCGACGACGGCGGCGACGACCTGGCCGCGGTGGTCGACGGTGTCGAATTCGCACGCGCCTTGAGTGCCCGACTGCGCGGATTCGTCGCACACGAGGTTCTACCCGGTCCCAGCGTCCGCACGAGGGAGGAGATAGGTAACTACATTCGGCAACAGGCGTGGGGCCATCACGCGTCCTGCTCGTGCAAGATCGGGGCCGACGACGACCCGATGGCTGTTCTGGACGGACGGTTTCGGGTGCGCGGAGTCGAGGGACTCCGCGTTGTCGATGCATCGGTATTTCCCCGCATCCCTGGCTTCTTCATCGCCGCGGCGGTATGGATGGTGTCGGAGAAGGCATCCGACACCATCCTCGCCGAGTACTCCGGATAGCCGCGTTGCATCGCGCTCCACGCCCACCACTGTGAATTTTGTTTTCCGCGAGAGAAGGCGTACAACATGTCGGAATCGACTCGAATCCTGGTCATCGTGACCAACGCAGGGCAATACGAGAAGGTCGGCTACCGCACGGGGTTATGGCTGGGAGAACTGACGCATTTCTACGATTACGTCACCGATCACGGCTGTCAGGTGGACATTGCCAGCCCGGTAGGAGGATTCGTCCCCATCGATCCGGAAAGCCTCGCCCACGACGTCCTCGACGAACTCGGAACAGGCAAGCGGTACCGCGATCGCGAGTTCATGACTCTGCTCGACGATAYGATGAAGGTTACCGACGTCGATGTAGGGGACTACGCCGCCATCTACTTCACCGGTGGGCACGGTGTCATGTTCGACTTCCGGGGTGACGCATTGGGTGCCGTGACGGCCAAGTTCTACGACACCGGCCGCGTCGTGTCCGCCGTCTGTCACGGCCCGGCCGGTCTGCTCAATGTGCCGCTCGGGAATGGGGATCCGCTGGTCAAGGGAAAGAATGTCACCGGATTTTCATGGCCGGAAGAAGAGGCGGCGCAGCGAGCCGATGCTGTCCCCTTCCGATTGCAGGACGAGCTGAAGAAATTGGGTGCCAACTACAGCATGGCCGACAAACCCTTCGAGACCTACGTCGTCGAAGACGGTCGCCTGATCACCGGGCAGAACCCCGGGAGTGCCCGCGCAGTCGCTGAAGCGGTCGTGAAGGCGCTTCAGTCAACCTGAAATCCGGCCACGCATCAAGCGGCCCACCGGCCAGGAGTCGCGACGGACTCCTGGCCGACGGCCACACTCAGCCGAGCTGGCGGATGACGGCCTCGCCGACCTTGCGGGCACTGTTTGGATTCTGCCCGGTGATCAGGTGGCCGTCCTCGACGACGAACGGGTCGAAGGGATTCGGTGCGAGGGTGAACCGAGCTCCGCGGCTGCGCAGTTCGTCTTCCAGACTGAACGGTACCGCGTCGCCTCGCTGTGCAAGTTCCTCCTCCTTCCACGTGAATCCTGTCACCGAGCGGTCTTTCACGAGGTATTCGTCGTCGCCGACTTTGACATTGAGCAAACCCGTCGGACCGTGGCACACCGCGGACACGATCTTCCCGGCCTCGTAGAACTGTGCGATCAGTTCAGCGAGTGTCCGGCTCTGCGGGAAGTCGAACATCACTCCATGTCCGCCGGCCAGGTAGATCGCGTCGAAGTCCGCCGCATCCACCTCGGCCACAGACATGGTCTTGTCGAGAAGATTCATGAAATCGCGATCCGCATACCGGTTTCCGGTTCCGAGATCGCCGAGGAAATCGTGGGACAGGCTCTCGGGGTCGATGGGAACGCGTCCGCCCGCAATGCTGGCGATCGTCAGTTCCAGTCCGGCCTCTTCGGCCACATCCCAGAAGTGCGTGAGTTCCCCGAGCCACAGACCGGTGCGGTAACCCACCTTTTCGTACTCGCCGATGCTGGTGACGATGACGAGAACCTTCGAACGAGTTGTCATGTGCTGTTCTTTCGTGTCGTGAGTTGAGTGTTGTCAGGTCAGGTCGTCGCGGGAACCACGTGCAACTCTGCCGAGTAGCGAACGGAATACAACTCGCTCGTCCGCGGCGAGCACGCGGAGGACGGACTCTTCGGCGATGCGCACATCGTGTTCGAGGGCGGCATGGTGAGCGGTTCCGCGGTCCGTCGGGACGATCTTGCGGGCACGACGGTCCGCCGGATCCTGTACTCGCTCGACGAGACCAGCTTCTACCAGGGCATCGATCACGTAGGTGATGACGGTGCGATCGATTCCGAGGTAATCGGCAAGTCCGATCTGGGTCGGCAATTCCTTGCGCAGCACGGTGTGCAGCAATTGGTAGCCCCGCGTGCCATGGGGGAGATCGGCAACAGCCGGCGCCACGAGATCACTGAAGTGGCGCTGAAGTGTGCTGACCGACCAACCCAGGTCGCAGTCGACGTCCGCGGCACTCCCCGGCAGACTCGGCGGTTCCCCCGATGAATTGACCATGGAACGAACTGTAGGAATCGGCGTTCTGCGTCACCAGTGGATTGGTGACAAACTCATCTGTGCGCCCACACAAGTGAGAGGGACTGCGCCCCCGGGACTGTGACGCAGACCCAAATCGTCCCGTGGATGCTCACAATCTTCGCCGCCGCATCTCGCCGCCAGGTGAGAGGGCGGTCACAGTATGGCAATGACTTACACCGCCACTGCCGCCCCGCCCAGCCTCCGCGCCCAAGCCCGGAAGGCCTCGGTCGCTGCTGCGCTCGCCTCGTCGCTCGAGTGGTACGACTTCTTCATCTACGGCACCGCTGCCGCGCTCGTCTTCAACAAGACCTTCTTCGATACCGGGGACCCGGTAGTGTCCGCAGTCAATTCTTTCGCAACATTCGCCGTCGCGTTCGCTGCCCGGCCATTCGGTGGTGTGATTGCCGGGCACTTCGGCGACAAGGTCGGCCGCAAGCCGGTGTTGATCACCGCGATAGTCCTGATGGCCGTCGCGACGTTTCTCATCGGATTTACCCCGGACACCCAACTGATCTGGCTTGCACCGACATTCCTGATCATCCTCAGAGTTACGCAAGGACTGTCTCTCGGCGCCCAATGGGGAGGAGCGATGCTCCTTGCCACCGAGTACGCCCCGGAAAATCGGCGCGGCTTCTACGGGAGCTTCGCGCAGATCGGTGTGCCGATCGGCGTGCTCACGGGAAATCTGGTCTTCCTTGTGTTGAACGGGACTGTCGGTGAACCCGCCTTCCTGGCGTGGGCGTGGCGGATACCGTTCTGGATCAGCATCGTGATGCTCGGAGTCGGGCTCTACATTCACCGGTACCTCGAGGAAACCCCGGCATTCCGTGCCGCCGAGACGTCCCTTGCTTCCGCGGCGAAATCCACCTCACCCGTGCTCGAAGTTGTACGGAACAACTTCGCGACGATTCTGCAAGCGGCAGGCACGTTCATCGTCGTGAACGCCATCTTCTACGCCACTATCATCTCGTCGTTGCAGTACGCGAACGTGGTGCTGAAGATTGCGACACCCCAGGTCCTGCTACCAATCCTCGTCGGCGCGGGTGTGCAGGTAGTTCTCATGCCGGTGGCTGCGCTCGCCTCGGACATCTTCGGCAGACTACGTGTCTACGCGATCGGAGTCGTGGCGATCGGACTGTGGTCCGTACCGATGTGGTTGATTTTCAGCCAAGCGACCCCGCAGAACACTGTGCCGATCTGGGTGGCCGTCGTCGTCGCGTCGGCCTTGATCAGCATCTGTTACGGCCCACAAGCCGCGCTCTTCGCGGAGATGTTTCCCCCGCACGTGCGGTACTCAGGTGCATCGTTGGGATACCAGATCGCCACGGTCGTCGGAGGCCTCACACCAATCGTCATGGTGGCCTTGATCGACGGAGAACTCGGCAACGCGTGGAGATTCGCCGCATACGTCGTACTCCTCGCGTTGGTGGCGCTCGTCAGCGTCGGACTAATCCATCGCGGACACAACAACACGCACGGCGCCACCAGCAAGGGGATTGCCCCCACCTCTCGCAGCACCGCCGAAACTTGGTGAAGTATTGATCGACGTCGGAGAGGAGCGACACGCCTTGACGCTGCAAGCAAGGGGAGTTCGTGTGTATGCGTCGCTCTCTTGACCCTCGTGTTGTGGCTCGTGATTGAGGTGTGCTCATAGAACTCGACGCCACACCGGTCGAACAGGCCCACCCGTGTACTGGTCTCCGCAGGTGACAGACGGGCTGCCGCACCTCTCCGATAGCTGAAGGATTATCAGCCAACGATTTTCACCGTCCCTCCGGCGGCCACTTCCAGCCGCGGAGGGCGTAGTACTTCTCGCGGGGCTCACCGGTCCAACCATTGATGCCTTTCCGTGGAAGCCACCAGGCGTGGACCAGCAGGACGATCATGACCAAGGCGCCGAGCAGCACGAAGAACCAGAATCGCCCCGCTGTGCTGGAGACCAGGACCGACAGGCCACAAAACACGACCATCTTCCCGATCCGCCGCCATTTCGGGGTGTGCTCCTCCCAATGTCCCCACACGATGGTGCCTACTGCGGTGATCCCGCAGATCACGGCGATCTCAAACCAGTAGGGCCAGCTGCTCATCGTTCACCTTCCCATGATTCCGCAGCTACCGCAGCACCGATCCACACAATGCCTGACCCAACGTCATGGTGTAGCCGTCCCGGCCCATTCAAGGGTGCGATCACACAACTCGCGGGGCCGCCCTCGAGCGGACGGCACGGTCTGCGTGAGCTATCCGAGGAGCCCGCTGCGCTGGCAGGGTCGCCGCGCGGCTCGCGGCAATGTCCGTGCCCGGCGGCCCACCGGTGGTCGTCGGCTCCACGCTGGTGGCGATGGTCAACGCCAACCCCGTCGCCCCGTGTATCGGCCCGGAGATCGGCACCAACATCAATTCGATTGTCGCCGACATGAATGCAACGGGCGGGTACGGCGCCGGCTACCGGCCCATCTCAGTAGGCGGATACATAAGCTCCCGACCGACTGGCGGATCCGTCGTTGCACAGGCGCATCCAACCGCATCACTGTCCCGCCGGTCAGCACCCCGTCGGTGAAGGCGAAGTTGCCGTGGAATCGGGTGTTGATCGTGGCCAGTTTCGACCACCTGAATATTGCGGTGTTCCGTCGATCGAGTGGTTCGATCAGATGCCCTGGCACCATCGCCTCCTGGTGGGTCGTGTCGGGCGAGATTCGACCCCCATGGTTCGACGGGGTGCCCCGGTCCTCCAGCCCGCGCACGGGTCGTGTTGTTCCCTCCTTCGATGAGGTGGGACGCGGTGGTGCCGCGGCATCCAACGAACACTCCAATGTTGAGCGTCTAACGCTCAATTCTTCTTGACCTCATTTTAGGTCCGAGGGAAAATTGAGTCGATAACACTCAGGTTCGGTGGGTGTGAGGTCTAGCGGTTCCGCGAAGGACCACGCCCGCCAGGTGTGGTGCTGGAGGCGGTCATGGCTCGCGCGGTGGGAATCGATTTGGGGACCACAAACTCGGTGGTGTGTGTACTCGAGGGTGGCGACCCGGTGGTGGTCGCCAACTCGGAGGGTTCGCGCACGACACCGTCGGTCGTGGCGTTCGCGAAGAACGGTGAGGTGCTGGTCGGCCAGCCCGCCAAGAACCAGGCCGTCACCAACGTGGACCGGACGGTGCGGTCGGTAAAACGGGAGATCGGCACCGACTGGCATGTGGCAATCGACGACAAGAAATACAGCGCTCAGGAGATCAGCGCCCGAGTGCTGATGAAACTGAAGAGGGACGCGGAATCGTATCTGGGTGAGGACATCACCGACGCCGTGATCACCGTCCCCGCGTACTTCGAGGACGCCCAGCGTCAGGCCACCAAGGAAGCCGGCCAGATCGCCGGCCTCAACGTCCTGCGCATCGTCAACGAGCCCACCGCGGCCGCACTGGCCTACGGCCTCGACAAGGGCGACAAGGAACAGACCATCCTGGTCTTCGACCTCGGTGGCGGCACCTTCGACGTCTCGCTGCTCGAGATCGGCGACGGCGTCGTCGAGGTCCGCGCCACGTCCGGCGACAACCACCTCGGTGGTGACGACTGGGACGAGCGCATCGTCACGTGGCTCGTCGACAAGTTCAAGGCTCAGAACGGCATCGATCTGACCAAGGACAAGATGGCCCTGCAGCGTCTCCGTGAGGCTGCCGAGAAGGCGAAGATCGAACTGAGCTCGTCGCAGAGCACGTCGATCAACCTGCCCTACATCACCGTCGACGCGGACAAGAACCCGCTGTTCCTCGACGAGCAGTTGTCCCGCAGCGAATTCCAGAAGATCACGTCCGATCTCCTCGACCGCACCCGGGCGCCGTTCCAGGCCGTGATCAAGGACAGCGGCATCGCCGTCAAGGACATCGACCACGTCGTGCTCGTCGGTGGTTCCACCCGTATGCCCGCCGTCTCCGACCTGGTGCGCGAGCTGACCGGTGGTCGTGAGCCCAACAAGGGCGTCAACCCGGACGAGGTCGTCGCCGTCGGCGCCGCCCTGCAGGCCGGCGTGCTCAAGGGCGAGGTCAAGGACGTGCTGCTCCTCGACGTCACCCCGCTGTCCCTCGGCATCGAGACCAAGGGTGGCGTGATGACCAAGCTCATCGAGCGCAATACCACCATCCCGACCAAGCGGTCCGAGACCTTCACCACGGCTGACGACAACCAGCCCTCGGTGCAGATCCAGGTGTTCCAGGGTGAGCGCGAGATCGCCTCGCACAACAAGCTGCTCGGCTCGTTCGAGCTGGCCGACCTGCCGCCCGCCCCGCGTGGCGTGCCGCAGATCGAGGTCACCTTCGACATCGACGCCAACGGCATCGTGCACGTGACCGCGAAGGACAAGGGCACGGGCAAGGAGAACACGATCAAGATCCAGGACGGCTCCGGTCTGTCCAAGGAAGAGATCGAGCGGATGGTCAAGGACGCCGAGGCGCACGCCGAGGAAGACAAGGCCCGCCGTGAGGAGGCCGAGGTGCGCAACCAGGCCGAGTCGCTGGTGCACCAGACCGAGAAGTTCATCAAGGACAACGAGGACAAGGTGCCCGCCGACGTCAAGGAGAAGGTCGAGGCTGCCATCAAGGAAGCCAACGACGCTCTCGCAGGCACCGACATCGCGGCAGTCAAGACTGCGGTCGAGAAGCTGGCCACCGAGTCGCAGGCCCTCGGCCAGGCGATCTACGAGGCCAGTGCCGCCGAGGAAGCCGCCAACACCGACGGCTCCGGCGCGAGCGGTGCCGATGACGTCGTCGACGCCGAGGTCGTGGACGAGCCGTCCGACGCGGAGAAGAAGTGACGTCCGACAACACCGAGCAGGAACCGGTCACTTTCGTGGACAAGCGGAAGATCGACCCCGAGACCGGTCTCACACGGGACGCGGAACCGGTAGTGGAGCCCCTCGCGGGCGCCGCTGCCGCTCCGCAGCCCGGCTCGGTGGACGAAGGGGCCCTGTCGGAGACGGCGGCACCGGAGACGGACGAGTTGGCGGAGCGCACCGCCGACCTGCAGCGACTGCAGGCGGAGTACGCGAACTACCGTCGCCGCGTCCAGCGCGACAAGCAGGCCGACATCGCGAACGCGAAAGCGTCCGTCGTCGGTGAGCTCATCGCGGTGCTGGACGACCTCGACCGCGCCCGCAGCCACGGCGACCTCGACTCGGGGCCGCTGAAGGGTGTGGCGGACAAGCTCACCGGCACCCTCACCTCGCTCGGTCTGAGCGAGTTCGGTGCCGAGGGCGACGCATTCGACCCGGCGCTGCACGAGGCAGTGCAGCACGAGGGCGAGGGTCACGACCCCGTTCTCGGCACGGTGATGCGAAAGGGCTACAAATTCGGTGATCGCGTCCTGCGGCATGCGATGGTAGCTGTGATCGACCGCGCCGGCGATGCCGACGCGAACACCCCCGACGGGGCGGCGAAGCCCGCCGCGTCGGAACAAGAGTAAGAGCGAGAGGAGGAGACGCCCAGTGAGCCAGCGGGAGTGGATCGAAAAGGACTTCTACAAGGAGCTGGGCGTCTCGTCCAACGCATCCGCGGACGAGATCAAGAAGGCGTACCGCAAGCTCGCCCGCGACCTGCACCCCGACGCGAACCCCGGCGACACGAAGGCCGAGGAGCGTTTCAAGTCCGTCAGCGAAGCACACGCCGTGCTGTCCGATCCGGCCAAGCGCAAGGAATACGACGAGGCCCGTCGGCTGTTCGCGAGCGGCGGCTTCGGTCAGGGCGGCGGCGGATTCAACCCCGGAGCCGGCGGTTTCGGCCAGGGCGGATTCGACATCAACGACCTGTTCGGCGGCGGCGGCGCGGCGGCCGGTGACGGCGGCCTCGGCGACATCTTCGGCGGCCTGTTCAATCGGGGCGCCGGCGCCGGTGGCGGAGCAACCCGCACCACCAACCGTCCCCGCCGGGGCAGCGACGTCGAGACGGAGACGACCCTCGAATTCCGCGAGGCCACGCTGGGTGTAACGGTTCCGCTGCGGCTGACCAGCCCGTCGCCGTGCACCACCTGCCACGGCAGCGGCGCCAAGCCGGGCACCAGCCCGCGAGTCTGCCCGCGCTGCAACGGGACCGGGATCGTCAGCCGCAACCAGGGCGCGTTCGGGTTCAGTGAGCCGTGCGACGACTGCCGCGGCACCGGATCCATCATCGACTCGCCGTGCGAGGTGTGCCACGGCAACGGCGTCACCAACCGGACCCGCACCATCACCGTCCGCGTCCCCGCGGGTGTCAGTGACGGACAGAAGATCCGGCTGGCAGGCCAGGGCGAGGCGGGCCTGCGCGGCGCGCCGTCCGGCGACCTGTTCGTGACGGTCCGGGTGCGTCCCGACAAGGTGTTCGGCCGCAACGGCGACGACCTCACCCTCGTCGTCCCCGTCAGTTACGGTGAGCTCGTGCTCGGAACCACCGTCTCCGTCCCCACCTTGGAGGGTCGGGTCGGTGTGAAGATTCCGGCGGGCACGGCCGACGGCCGGATCCTGCGCGTACGCGGTCGGGGAGTCCCCAAGCGTGCCGGTGGCGCCGGTGACCTGCTGGTCACGGTCAAGGTCGCGGTTCCGCAGAAGCTCGACGACCCGGCCACCGAAGCACTGAAGACCTATCTGGAAGCAGAGAAGGCCAGCGGATTCGATCCGAGGGCCGGGTGGGCTGGTGCCTGATGAGCGACACGACCGGGGATCCACGCGAAACCGCCGTTGATCCGGATGCCCAGATCTTCGTGATCTCGGTGGCCGCGGAACTCGCGGGCATGCACGCCCAGACATTGCGCAACTACGACCGGCTCGGGCTCGTCACCCCGCACCGCACATCCGGTGGCGGGCGACGCTACTCGCCGCGGGATGTGGCGTTGCTCCGCGAGGTGCAGCGCCTCTCCCAGGACGAGGGTGTCAATCTCGCCGGGATCAAGCGGATCATCGAACTCACCAACCAGGTGGAGGCTCTGCAGCACCGGGTTCGCGAGCTGGCGGAGGAGATCTCGAAGGTCCACGCCGGCTACCGGCGCGACCTCGTGCCGATTCCGCGGAGCAACGCGCTCGTCGTGTGGAAGCCGCGGCACCAGCGCTGACCGGGCGTTCCGCCGTGTGAACCGGAACCGATGTCGCACTGATCCTGTCGGAGTGGATCAGTGCGACATCGTGCCCCCGGCCCGCGGCCCCCGGCCCCCGGCCCCCGGCTTATCGGTCGCGGCTGCCCCAGCGGGGCCCGCGGCGGGTGTGTGAGCGTGGAATGTCCATCTGCTCGAGTCGTGCCTTGATCTCCTCGGTGCTCCACAGTGCCTTGGAGACGGTGGGTGTGGGGGTGGGGGTGACGTGCATGATCATGGTCTCGGTCTTTCGGCGAGTGTTCGGTGGATGGTTGTGGTCGTCGATCAGGGCTGTCCGTACAGGTGGTAGCCGGCGTTCATGTTCGGGTAGCCCGAGTCGATCCAGCTGCTGATGCCGTAGCCGTGGCCGAAGTTGCCGTCGATGCGGGTCCCGTCCACGTCGGTCATGTTGTTGTAGTTGTCGGCGCGGAACACGGCCTGGGCGCCACCGGGCAGCGCGTAGGTGGCGTCCACCTCGACGCCGTTCGGGTCGTTGGAGTATGCCTTCACGATCTGGCTGCTGTGCGGGGCGAGGTAGTCCGACGGCGCCTGCATCCACTGCCCGTACGGGTTCGACGATCCGGCGAGGACCATCGGCAGGTCGGTGTCGTTGCTGATCGTCATCGCGATCGTCGGTCCCGACGTCGGCATCGTGCCTGCGGTGGCGACTCCGGCGGCCGCGACGGCGAATCCGGTGACGGCCAGTGCGGTGGCGGGCAGTGCGATGAAGAGGGCGACGCGGCGGCGGGCGTTGGTGCGCATGATGGCTTCTCCTGAGTGGTGGCTCTGAGGGGGAACGTCTGGGGCCGTGGGGGTTTCGTTTTCCGATCTCCCCGTTTTCCGGTGTGCACCAACTATGTCGCGAATGCGCGCCGCAGTCTGTCCACCGACAGGACCGAGGGCGGGATGAATCCGGTGTCCCCCGATCGGGGGACACCGGCGCCGCGAAGTGCTCCGCGCGGGCCTGCTCTCGTGAGAAAGTGAGCAATGGACTTCGCCGGAGTCGACACGGATCGGACCGCGCCGTGACCGCCGTGCGGGTCGTGGTGGGCGACGACCACCCGATCTTCCGGGACGGTGTCGTCCGTGCCCTCCTCGCGAGCGGCGACATCGAGGTGGTCGGTGAGGCGGACGACGGTGCGGCGGCGCTCGCCCTGATCCGCGAACTCGCCCCCGACGTCGCGCTCCTCGACTACCGGATGCCGGAACTGGACGGTTCGCAGGTGGCGGCGGCCGTGCGGCGTGCCGAACTCGCCACCCGTGTGCTGCTGTTGTCGGCGCACGACGAGTCCGCGATCGTCTACCACGCGTTGCAGGAGGGGGCGGCGGGATTCCTGCCGAAGGAGTCGACGCGGGCGGAGATCGTGAAGGCCGTCCTCGACTGCGCTCAGGGACGCGACGTCCTGCCCGCCTCCCTCGCCGTCGGGCTGGCCGGCGAGGTGCGGCGCCGCAGCGAACCGGTCGGGCCGGTGCTGAGCGGCCGGGAGAAGGAGGTGCTGGCGCTCATCGCGCGCGGCCAGAGCATCCCCACGATCGCCGGCGAGCTGTACCTGGCGCCGTCGACGGTCAAGACCCACGTCCAGCGGCTGTACGAGAAACTCGGGGTGAGCGACCGCGCGGCCGCCGTGGCCGAGGCGATGCGACGCGGTTTGCTGGAGTGACGTGCGCGAGACGTCGCAGAGTCGCGTAGTCCGCCGCTACACCACCGAGGCGGTCCGGGTGACCGCCATTCTCCGGTTACCGCTGATCGGGCTGATGGCGCTGCTCGGGCCGGTGATCAGCGTGACGCACTGGCAGCCCGACGTGTTCGCGGGGCTGCTGATCGGATATGCGCTGCTCTCGGCCGGCTGGCTGATCTTCGTCCTCGTCCGGGACGTCGGACCGTGGGCGGGCTGGGTGTCCACCGCCGCGGACGTCTCCGCGGTGGTGGCGTTGTGCATCGCGTCGGGCGGCGCGACGTCGGTGCTGCTGCCGGTGTTCTTCCTGCTGCCGATCTCGGTGGCGTTCCAGTACCGGCCGCGGCTGACGGCGATCGTCGGGGTCTGCACCGCCGTCGGGTACCAGGTGGTGTGGATCGTCTACTCGAAACGCGACGACCTCGTGGGTTTCCCCGACGAGGTGTACCTCTACTTCGGGTTCCTGTTGTGGCTCGCGGCCGCGACGACGGCGTTGTCGTACGTGCTGGTGCGGCGTTCCGCGACGGTCATCTCGCTGATGGATGTGCGCAGGCAGCTGATCGCGGAATCGATGGGCGCCGAGGAGCGTGAGCGGCGGCAACTCGCCGAGCACCTCCACGACGGGCCTTTGCAGAATGTTCTCGCGGCGCGGCTGGACGTGGAGGAGGCGCTGGAGCGGCACCCGGACGCGCAGCTCGACGCCGCCGAATCCGCGCTCCGCGAGACCGCGGCGCAACTGCGTTCGACCGTCACCACCCTGCATCCGCAGGTACTCGCGCAGCTGGGCCTGACCGCGGCGCTGCGGGAACTCGCGGACCTGTTCTCCCGGCGCGGTGAGATCGAGATGTCGGTGAGCCTCGACGACGTCGGTCACCCCGACTGTCAGGAGCTGCTCTACCGGGTGGCGCGGGAACTGCTCACCAACGTCACCAAACACGCCGGTGCCACGAAGGTCGAACTCGCACTCACCCGCGCCGGCGGGCAGACCACGTTGACGGTCGCCGACGACGGCACCGGATTCGATCCCGCCGTCGTCCCGGAACGGGTGGCGCAGGGACACATCGGACTGGCGTCGCACATCGTGCGGGTCGAGAGTCTCGGCGGCACCTTCGACGTCACGTCCTCGCCCGGATCGGGCACCCGGGTGGTGGTGACGGTCCCGGATCCCTGACGATGACGCCCCGCCGAGTTCACTGCGGGTGGCGGCCCTCGGCGAATTCCTCGACGATCTTCGCGCAGAACGCTGGGCAATTCCTTTCGACGAGAAGGTGTTACGGCTTCAGGAGGATCTTCACCGCGCCGTCCTGCTTCTTCTGGAAGATCTCGTACGCGTGCGGTGCGTGGTCCAGGGGCAGTTCGTGAGTGGCGAACGTGTCCACACCCAGAGGGTCGGCGTCGGTGAGTAGCGGCAGGATCTCCGGGGCCCACCGCTTGACGTTGGCCTGCCCCATGTGCAGCTGAATCTGCTTGTCGAACAACGTGAGCATCGGGATCGGGTCGGCCATCCCGCCGTACACCCCGCTGAGCGAGATGGTGCCGCCGCGCCGCACGATGTCGATGGCCGAGTACAGGGCGTGCAGGCGGTCGATTCCCGCCGTCGACATCAGCCGGGCCGCGACGGCGTCGGGAAGGAACGAGGTGACCTGTTGCAGGAGTTTCGCGGTGGGGGAGCCGTGCGCCTCCATGCCGACGGCGTCGATGACGGAATCGGGACCGCGGCCGTGGGTCATGTCGCGGATCACGCCGCCGAGTTCGCTCCCGGCGTCGTTCAGGTCGACCGTCTCGATCTGCCGCGCCTTCGCGCGGGCGAGCCGCTCGGGCACGAGGTCCACGCCGATGACACGAAAACCCTTGTGCGCGGCGATGCGTGCCGCCATGTCGCCGATCGGTCCCAGCCCGAGAACGACGACGGAGCCGCCCTCGGGCACGTTCGCGTATTCGACGGCCTGCCATGCCGTCGGCAGCACGTCGGACAGGTACACGAACCGCGAGTCCGGTGGGCCCTCCGGGACCTTGATGTGGGTGTTCTTCACGTGCGGCACCCGGAGATACTGGGCCTGGCCGCCGGGGACGCTCCCGTACAGCTTCGAGTACCCGAACAGTGCGGCACCCATGCCCTCGTCCCGGATCTGCGTGACCTCGCACTGGGTGAACAGTTTCCGGTCGCACATGTGGCAACTGCCGCAGGATATCTGGAACGGGATGACCACCCGGTCACCGACCTTCACGTCGGTCACCTCGGACCCCACCTCGCGGACGATGCCCATCGGCTCGTGCCCGAGGATGTCGCCCTCGCTCATGAACGCGCCGAGCACCTCGTACAGGTGCAGGTCGGAACCGCAGATGTTGGTGGTGGTGATCTCGACGATCGCGTCCGTCTTCTGTTCGATCACCGGGTCGGGCACGGTGTCGACGCTGACCTTCCGCCTGCCCTGCCAGGTGACGGCTTTCATCGCGCTCTCCGGTTCGCCTTCACGAGGGCCTCGACGAGTTCGTCCTTGGTCATGGTCGAGCGGCCGTGGATGTCGAGTCGCTGCGCGAGGTGCATCAGGTGCTCCTTGCTCGCGTTGGCGTCGACGCCCTCGGCGGTCTCGCCGGACGGGTTCGGGCCGCCGCTCTCCGCACGTTCGTCGGAGGGGCCCTTCTCGGCCTTGGCCTCCCAGTGGTCGCCGACCTTCTCGTAGCTGTGTTTGAGTGCGTCGAACGCGACGCGATGCGCTCGTTCCTCGTCCCCGTACTGGTCCATCGCGGAGTCGTAGACCTTGGTGAACGTGCGCTGCGCCTTGTCGGACGACTTCTTCAGGGTCTCGGGGAGTTCGCTCTTCTTCGGCTTGCCGCTCTCGGTGGTCTTCGGCACGGAAATCCTCCTCGGGTGTGGCGGTGCCCTCGCGGACGATTACCCGGCTCCCGGAGATTTACGCGACGGGCGGAGGCACGCGGCCGGGCACCGAGGCCAGCGCCTGCTCGAGCAGGCCCAGTGCGTGTTCGGTCGTGGCGGTCACGACGTCCTGCGGTTCGCCGTCGAAGTGTCGCATCTCGGTGTCGATGCAGCCGTGGGCGAAGAGCCCGAACCAGACGGTGCCCGGCGGTTGCCCGTCCTGGGGGTCGGGGCCGCCCGCGCCGGTCACCGCGACGGCGACGTCGGCTCCGAGCAGTTCCGCGACCGCCCCCGCCATCGCGCGGGCGCTGGCCTCGCTGACGACGGGACCCTCCGGCACCTTCAGCACCCGGTGTTTCACCTCGCTGGAATAGGCGACCACGCTGCCCCGGTACCAGTCGGAGGACGCGGGTGCGGCGCCGAGAAGGCACGAGATCTGCCCGCCGGTGAGGGATTCCGCCGTCGCGAGGAAGACGCGCGCGCTCCGGGCCGCCGTCGAGATCCGTTCGGCAACCCGATCCTGCGGAGTCATGGACCTCACGTTATCGGACGTGCCCCCGCCGGGTGGGGCGGTCGGCACCCGCAACGGGAGTGGAACAGGTTTCAGTTTTGCCGGTTTCCGGTTAGGGTGTCGGTGACCCAGGACACAGAAAATCCAGGCCGCCGGACGACGCACCCCGGCCTCGCGGGAGTAGAAGGATCACAGATGACCGACGAGTTCGCAGATCTGCATCGACCCGCCTTCGCTGCAGACCTCCTCATCACTGCGCTGGACCGCAATTCCGACAAGCCGGCGCTCTACCTCGGCGACGTCGTTCTCACCGGCGGTGAGATGCGCGATCAGATCAGTTGCTTTGCGCAGGCACTGGCTTCGCTCGGGATCGGCAAGGGGACGAGCACCGCCATGCTGTCCAAGAACCGGCCCGAAGTGCTCATCAGCATGGGCGCCACCATGATCTCCGGATGCCGCGCCAGCGCCCTGAACCCGATGGGCTCGCTCGACGACCACCTCTACATCGTCGGCGACGCCGGGATCCAGACCCTGATCTTCGATCCCACCGCCTTCGAGGGGCGCGCCGCCGAACTGGTGGCGCAGTCGCAGTCGATCGAGAACGTGTTGTCGTTGGGGCCGTCCGAGGTGGGCACCGACATCCTGGCGCTCGCCGAGACGTTCACCCCGCAACGCCTGCGGGCGGCGGACGTGGCCGCCGACGACAACAGCAGCATGGTCTACACCGGCGGCACGACCGGTAAGCCGAAGGGCGTCGTCGGCTCCTACCAGTCCGGCGCGACACTCAACCAGATCCAGATGGCCGAATGGCAGTGGCCCGACGAGCCGCGCTTCCTCATCTGCACGCCGCTGTCGCACGCGGGCGCCGCCTTCTTCATTCCCACCCTGCTGCGTGGTGGCGCGCTGATCGTGTTGCCCGCGTTCGAACCCGGCGCGGTCCTCGAGGCGATCGAGAAGCACAAGATCTCCGCGACGATGCTCGTCCCCACCATGATCTACCTGCTGATGGACCATCCCGACCTGCCGAAGCGGGACGTGTCCAGCCTGCAGACGCTGTTCTACGGCGCGTCGGCGATGTCGCCTGCCCGGCTGAAGGAGGGCATCGAGAAGTTCGGACAGATCTTCTTCCAGTTCTACGGGCAGACCGAATGCGGAATGACCATCGCGGTGCTGCGGAAGGAGGAGCACCTGCCGGACGACCCCAGCCGCCTCGCGACGTGCGGACGCCCCGTGCCCTGGCTGAACGTGGCGCTGCTCGACGACGACCTCAACGAGGTCCCGCAGGGTGAACTCGGCGAGATCTGCGTCCGCGGCCCCCTGGTCATGAAGGGGTACTGGAACAAGCCCGCCGAGACCGCCGAGGCGTTCCGCGGCGGATGGCTGCACACGGGCGACGTCGCGCGCAAGGACAAGGACGGTTTCATGACGATCGTCGACCGCAAGAAGGACATGATCGTCACCGGCGGATTCAACGTGTTCCCCCGGGAGATCGAGGACGTCATCTCGGCGCACCCCGCCGTCGGCTCGGTCGCGGTGGTCGGCGTTCCGGACGAGAAGTGGGGCGAGGCCGTCAAGGCGTGCGTGGTGCTGCGGGCGGGACGGACGGTGGAGGCCGCCGAACTCGTCGAACGGGTGCGGGCCGCGAAGKGGTCGGTGCACGCCCCCAAGTCGATCGATTTCGTCGACACCCTGCCCCTGACCCCGCTGGGCAAACTGGACAAGAAGGCGCTGCGCTCCCGGTACTGGGAAAGTGCAGACCGAGCGGTCGGATAGCACGACCGGGTCGAGAAACAAGGGACCTGGTCTGCGGCGTGGTGCCCGCGCCTATAGTCTGCCCAAGTACTTCGCGGCGGGGCCGCGTTCAGTCGGTGACGGGGATGCGCGGTGGATTTACAGGCAATATCGCTGGTCCGGTCGAGTTTCAAGGCTATCGCGGCAGTGCCGGACGGGCCCCAGACTCTGTCGCGGTCCTTCTATGCCCTGCTGTTCGCCCGGTATCCCGAAGCCCGCGACTTCTTCCCCGCCGCCATGGACGAGCAACGCGACCGGCTGATCGCCGCCGTCCAGTACGTGATCGAGCGGCTCGAGGAGGACTCCGGGCAGATCCTCGCCTATCTCGCCCAGCTCGGCCGGGACCACCGCAAGTACGGCATCGAGGACGCGCACTACGTTGCCGTCGGCAACTCCCTGATCGCCGCCGTCGAGCAATTCCCCTCGACCGAGCCGTGGACCGACGAACTCGAGCAGGCGTGGCGCGACGTCCTCGCGGTCGTCGCCGCCACCATGATGGACGCGGCCAACGCCGAGAGCGGCCCGCCGGCGTGGGGCGCGACCGTCATCGAGCACCTGCAGGTCCGCAAGGACGTCTCGATTATCCGACTGCAACTCGACGAGCCGATGACCTACACCGCAGGCCAGTTCGTGAGTGTGCAGGTGCCGTCCCGTCCCCGGATGTGGCGGTACCTGTCGCCGGCGAACCCCGCCAACGACCAGGGCGTCATCGAGTTCCACGTCCGCCGCGTGTCGGGCGGCTGGGTGAGCCCCGCCGTCGTCACTCAGACACTCGTGGGCGAGCGGTGGGTGGTCGGGTCCCCGCTCGGCGACCTCGGAATCCGCTACGACAACGGTCGCGACATCCTGATGATCGGATCGGGGACCGGCATCGCCCCGCTGCGCGCACAGATCCTCCAGATGTCGCAGCGCGGCCAGGACCGGCGCGTCCACCTCTTCTTCGCCGGCCGGTACCCCTGCGACCTCTACGACCTGGGCACCCTGTGGGCGCTCGCGGAGCAGAATCCGTGGCTGACCGTCGTCCCGGTCACCGAGGAGGACCAGGACCCGTGGTGGTACACGGGCCCCAGCAGCGTCGCCATACCCGGCATGCACCGCAGGCTGACCGGCAAGGTCGGGCAGGTCGTCGCCGATTTCGGGACGTGGGCCGAGCGCGACATCCAGCTCGTCGGCTCCGAGGCCATGATCAACACCACCAAGTTCCGGCTGCATGCGGCAGGCACACCGCCGGAGAACATCCGGCACGACCCGTCCTACTGATCGGCCCGCTCAGTAGGGGTCGAACTGAATGTTCTCGGTGGGTGTCCCGGTGTCACGGAGACGGTCGAGGGTGGCGCGGACCATCGCCGCCGAACCGCACACCAGCACCTGGTGCTCGGTGAACGCGCCGTAGGACGTGACGACGTCGGGCAGCGAGCCCTCGATGAGGTCGTCCTCGGTGAACCCCACATCAACTCTGGTGCGCTCGTACCACTCGTCGGTCCAATCAGGATCGACCACGTTCTCCACCACCGGAATGACGGTGAGCCACGGCAGATTCTGCAGCAGCAGGTACAGCATGTCGGACGCGTAGAGATCGCGCGGCGTCCGATCGCCCGTGAACAGGAACACCCGCGGCGGATTCGGCCTGCGGGACAGGTCCAGCAGGATCGACCGGAACGGTGCCAGGCCGGTGCCGCCGGCGATCATGATGACGTCCGGTCCGTCCTCGTCGACGGACATCGTGCCGCGCGGTTCGAGGATCTGCCACTGGTCGCCCGGCGAGGTCCCCGTGACGATGTCGCCGCTGACCCAGCCGCCCGGCACCGTGCGGACGTGGAACTCGAGTTTGCCGTCCAGCGACGGCGGAAGGGCGGGGGAGAGCCTGCGCAGCAGCCGCGGGTTCTGGGGCACGCTCACGTCCACGTACTGTCCCGGCGCGAACGGGACGTAGTCACCGACGAGGCGGACGACGGCGAGGTCGTGCCGCAGTCGGTGATGTTCGACGACGGTGCTGGTCCAGGTGGTCTGCGTGGCTTGCATGGCGTGATGCTCTCCCGACGGTCGAACCGGATGGCGGATGGGCAGGGACTGGCTGCGCGACTAGATCAGGGGGTCGTGGCGGATCAGCTCGGGCGGGGTGCCCCCGCCCTGCAGGGCGTACACGGTGGTCTTGATCATCGCCGGCGAGCCGGAGATCTGGATCTGCCGGTCCGCCCACGACCCGAACCGCGCGACCACCCGGCCCAGCTGGCCCTGGAGTCGCTGATGCAACCCCGGCGGCGCCTCGGGGGCGGGAGTCGTGTGCCACCACGGGTCCTCGTCCTCCTCGGAGACGGGAACCACGGTCAGCCACGGATTGCTCAGCGACAGGTGCCACAGGGTCTCGATGTCGTACAGGTCGCACGGGTACTTGCCGCCCACGAACATGTGGACGCGCGGGTTGTTCGACCGCATCGCCATTTCCATCACCTGGGCGCGCAGCGGTGCGATGCCCGTCCCCGAACCGATCATCAGGRCGTCCTGCCCGCTCTCGCGGTCCACCTCCAGCCCGCCGAGCGGCGAGCTGAGCAGCCAGCGGTCGCCGACCTGCGTCTCGTTCACGATGGCCGGACTGACCCATCCGCCCGACACGCGGCGGACGTGGAATTCGAGCTGTCCGTACGGGTTGGCGGGGATGGCCGCCGACAGGTACCGCCACATCCGGGGCCGCTGCGGGATCTGGACGCTGAGGTACTGGCCCGCCCCGTAGGGGATGGGGGAGTCGGTCTCGAGACGGACGATCGCGAGATCGTCGAGGCGGCGCTCGTGATCGACGACGGTGGCGCCCCAGGCGGCGGGCAGGTCGTCGTTGTCCGCGGCGTCGGCCATCGTGTTCAGGAGGAGGTCGAGCAGTTCCGTCCAGGCCGCGGTCAGCGACGGCGTCCAGATGGCCTGGGTGAAGGAGCTCTGCACGGCGACCAGCAGCGCATGGCCCGACGCGAAGTAGTGCCTGCCCTCGACGCCGTACTTGCGGTGGTCGCGGCCGAGCTGGCCGAGGAAACCGAGGACCCGGTCTACGTCCTCGAGGTTGTCGATGACGAACTGCAGCGCCTGGAACAGGCGATGACTCTGCTGATCCAGCGCAGCCGGGAAGAGCGCTCGGAATTCGGGGTGTTCGGCGAACAGGGTGGCGTAGAACGTCGTGGTGAGCCGGTGGTGACCGTGTTCGGTGGACACGATCGACGAAAAGCTGGCGCGCAGACGCGAAATCACGAGCGGGTCGAGGCAATCTCGTGTCAAGCCGTCCCCTGCCTCCGTGCCTGCTGATTCGAACACCCGCATTCTAGCCGTCCTCCGCACGGGACCCCGGGTTACGGCACCGGCCGGTTCGGCCGCCGACCCCGGCATTTCGGCGGGTCGCTATTGAGCCGTGACCACCGGCAGGGCACGATGTGCATCGAGAATCGGACCGGGTTACCGAGGGGGGCTCCATGAGAGTTGGCGTTGCGCGGGATCGGGGTCGGTTTCGCGAGGGGAAACGCAGCTCTGCCTCGGTCCGTCGCACGGGTGCCGTCGTGCTGGCGGTCGGCACCCTGATGGCGTCGAGCGTGGGAACGATCGCCTCCGCGGAACCCAGGGCGACGGTCGAGTCGATCACGGCCGACGAGGCGCCCGACGGTTCGCGGTTGGTCGAGGTCGCCCCGGTCGGCGAATCGCAGATGAACTTCACCGTCCACTCGACCGCCATGGGCAAGGACGTCACGGTCCGGGTCATCCGGGCTGCGTCCGAGAAGCGTCCCACCGTCTACATGCTCGGCGGCGTCGAGGGGAACTCCGAACAGTTCGGCTGGGAGCAGAAGGCGGACGTCGAGAAGTTCTTCTCCGACAAGGACGTCAACGTCGTCATCCCGTTCGGTGGGCAGTCCAGTTACTACGCCGACTGGCAGCGCGACGATCCCGAACTCGGGCGGAACAAGTGGCAGACGTTCCTGACGAAGGAACTGCCGCCCATCGTCGACTCGGCGCTCGACACGACCGGCAAGAACGCGATCGCCGGGTTGTCCATGTCGGCCACCAGCGTGCTCAACCTCGCGATCTCCAAGCCCGGGCTGTATCGGAGCGTCGGGGCGTACAGCGGGTGCGCGATGACGAGCGACCCGGTGGCCCGCCGATTCGTCGAGATCACGGTCGCCGACTTCGGCGGCAACCCGGAGAACATGTGGGGTGCGCCCAACGATCCGCTGTGGGCCGCGAACGATCCGTACGTCAACGCCGAGAAACTCCGGGGGACCACCCTCTACATCTCCAACGGCAGCGGCCTGCCGGGACCGTACGACACCCTCGACGCCCGGACCGTCGGCGGCGACCGCCGCGCCCTCGCGACGCAGGTCGTGGTCGGCGGTGTCATCGAGGCCGTCACCAACGACTGCACGATGCGGCTCGCGGAGAAACTCCGGGCCCTCGACATTCCCGCCACGGTCGACCTCCGTCCGGTGGGCACGCACTCGTGGGGGTACTGGCGTGACGACCTCTCCGCGTCCTGGCCGATGATGGCTGCCGCGATCGGGGCGTGATTTCCCGCCCCGCGGAGCGTCGCGGGGCGAGATGATGGGGTAGTCAGAAAAAATTCAAAGTTG
Source organism: Rhodococcus sp. P4_B6 (assembly GCF_056402215.1). Classification (NCBI taxonomy): domain Bacteria; kingdom Bacillati; phylum Actinomycetota; class Actinomycetes; order Mycobacteriales; family Nocardiaceae; genus Rhodococcus; species Rhodococcus sp. P4_B6. Next base: position 28,521 of record NZ_JBFUHV010000029.1, read on the forward strand.
AGCGGAACAGACTCAACTCTTCGCGCGTTAAGAAGATGACAGCGTCGCCACGTGCCACCCGGCCCCCGGCGGCGAACCGCTCTACAACGCCAGAAGAGGTGACCAGTGGACTCGTTCAATCCGACCACCAAGACCCAGGCCGCGATGACCGCTGCGCTCCAGTCGGCGTCGTCGGCCGGTAATCCCGACATCAGGCCCGCGCATCTGCTCGTGGCCCTGCTCGACCAGACCGACGGCATCGCCGCCCCGCTGCTCAAGGCCGTCGGCGTCGACCCTGCCGCGGTCCACCGCGAAGCGCAGAATCTCGTCGACCGGCTGCCCAAGACGACGGGCGCCACCACCACACCGCAGCTCGGCCGYGAGGCCCTCGCCGCACTCACCGCAGCACAGCGCCTCGCCACCGAACTCGACGACGAGTACGTGTCGACGGAACACCTGATGGTCGGACTCGCATCGGGTGAGTCGGACGTGGCCGGGCTGCTGGGCAGGCACGGCGCCACCCCCGAGGCGCTGCGCGACGCGTTCACCACCGTCCGTGGCAGCGCGCGCGTCACCAGCCCGGATCCCGAGGGGACGTACCAGGCGCTCGAGAAGTACTCCACCGACCTCACGGCCCTCGCCCGCAACGGCAAGCTGGACCCGGTGATCGGCCGCGACAACGAGATCCGCCGCGTCGTGCAGGTCCTCAGCCGCCGCACCAAGAACAACCCGGTGCTGATCGGTGAGCCCGGCGTCGGCAAGACCGCCATCGTCGAGGGGCTGGCCCAGCGCATCGTGCAGGGCGACGTCCCCGAATCGCTGCGCGGCAAGTCGGTGATCTCCCTCGACCTCGGATCGATGGTCGCCGGAGCCAAGTACCGCGGTGAATTCGAGGAGCGGCTCAAGGCCGTGCTCGACGACATCAAGAACTCGGCCGGTCAGGTCATCACGTTCATCGACGAACTCCACACGATCGTGGGTGCGGGTGCCACCGGTGAGTCGGCGATGGACGCCGGCAACATGATCAAGCCGATGCTCGCCCGCGGTGAACTGCGGCTCGTCGGCGCGACCACCCTCGAGGAGTACCGCAAATACATCGAGAAGGACGCCGCCCTCGAACGCCGCTTCCAGCAGGTGCTGGTGGGCGAACCGTCCGTCGAGGACACCGTCGGCATCCTGCGCGGACTCAAGGAGCGGTACGAGGTGCACCACGGTGTGCGCATCACCGACTCCGCGCTCGTCGCGGCCGCCGCGCTCAGCGACCGCTACATCACGTCCCGGTTCCTGCCGGACAAGGCGATCGACCTCGTGGACGAGGCCGCGTCCCGGCTGCGGATGGAGATCGACTCGCGACCCGAGGAGATCGACACCGTCGAACGCATCGTTCGCCGCCTCGAGATCGAGGAGATGGCGCTGCAGAAGGAATCCGACGCGGCGTCGAAGGACCGGCTCGAGAAGCTGCGTCAGGAACTCGCCGACGAACGGGAGAAGCTCAATCAGCTGACCACCCGCTGGCAGAACGAGAAGCAGGCCATCGACTCCGTGCGCGGAGTCAAGGTGCAGCTCGAGACGCTGCGCGGTGAGGAGGAACGCGCCGAACGCGACGGCGACCTCGGCCGGGCCGCGGAACTGCGCTACGGGCGGATCCCGCAGCTCGAGAAGGAACTCGAGCAGGCCGCTCGCGAGTCCGGTGCCGCCGCCGACGGCGATGTCATGCTCAAGGAGGAAGTGGGTCCCGACGACGTCGCCGACGTGGTCGCGGCATGGACCGGCATCCCCGCCGGCCGCATGATGGAGGGCGAGACCGCCAAGCTGCTGCGGATGGAATCCGAACTCGGCAAGCGGGTCGTCGGACAGGAAGAGGCTGTCGTCGCCGTGTCGGACGCGGTCCGCCGCGCCCGCGCCGGAGTCGCGGACCCCAACCGGCCCACCGGATCGTTCCTGTTCCTCGGACCCACCGGCGTCGGTAAGACGGAGCTCGCGAAGTCCCTCGCGGATTTCCTGTTCGACGACGAGCGCGCCATGGTCCGCATCGACATGTCCGAGTACAGCGAGAAGCATTCGGTGGCCCGGCTCGTCGGCGCGCCGCCCGGCTACGTCGGGTACGAGGCGGGCGGGCAGCTCACCGAGGCCGTGCGACGGCGTCCGTACACGGTGGTGCTGTTCGACGAGGTGGAGAAGGCGCACCCCGACGTCTTCGACATCCTGCTCGCCGTCCTCGACGAAGGCCGGCTGACGGACGGTCAGGGGCGGACGGTCGACTTCCGCAACACCATCCTGATCCTCACGTCCAACCTCGGTGCGGGCGGATCGCGGGACCAGGTGATGGATGCGGTGCGGCACGCGTTCAAGCCGGAGTTCATCAACCGGCTCGACGACGTCGTGATCTTCGAACCGCTCACCGAGGAGCAGCTCGAGTCGATCGTCGACATCCAGCTCGACCAGCTGTCCCGCCGGCTCGCGGCGCGGCGGCTGACGCTGGACGTGTCCGACTCGGCCCGCTTCTGGCTGGCCGTCCGCGGCTACGACCCTATGTACGGGGCCAGGCCGCTGCGCCGGCTGATCCAGCAGGCGATCGGCGACCAGCTCGCGAAGCTGCTGCTCGCAGGCGACGTCAAGGACGGGGACACCGTCCCCGTGAAGGTGTCCGAGACCGGGGACGCGCTCGTCCTCGGCTGATCCCCCACGTGAGTGGCACGGTGTGCTCCCGCACGCCGTGCCACTCACCTGTGTTTTCACAGGGCCGTCTTAAGTTTCGCCGTTACCCTGGATCGTCCGTAACCGCAGGACACCGGCCAGACGAACCCGAGGGAGGGGCCGATCATGACGAACCCCGACGATCCGCGCACCCCGCAGGAACGCGCGTACGACGGCACGGAGTCGTGGACGACCGACGATTCCGCGTCGCGGGCTCGTGACGAGGACCCGACGCAGGCATGGTCGCGGCAGGACCAGCCGACCGAGCACCTCGGCTCGTCGGACCAGGGCCACCGCACCGAGTACCTGGGGTCCGCCGGCGGGCCGACCGAGCAGTTCTACACGTCCGACCCGACCGCGGCGTACGGGCAGAACCAGCCCAATCCGACGCAGGCGTACCCGACCTACGACCCGCGGTTCGACCAGCAGGCTCCACCGCCGAACGCCACACAGGCGTATCCGCCGTACGAGGCCCAGCAGTACCAGGGCGGGTATCCGGCGGGGCAGTATCCGAACGCCCAGTACCCGGGATCGCAGTACCCGCCGGGCCAGTACCCGGGATCGCAGTATCAGGCGCCGGTCGCGGAGGCCACCGAGGAGAAGAAGCCCCGCAGGATCGGCACATGGATCGCGGCCGCGGCCGCCGCGTTGCTGCTGATCGCGGTCATCGGCTTCGGCGTCGCCCTCTTCACGACTGCGCCGAACAACTCGTCGAGCACCACCGCGGCGGGTCCCACCACGTCCCGCCCGCCGGCCACCACCGCGCCGCCGAAGACGACCGCGCCGCCGTCGACCACTACCGAGTCGCCGCTCGATCAACTTCCCGGCGGAATCGGCGAGGCCATCGGGGCTGCGGGTGCCGCGTTCGGAACGATCAGCACCAACGACGGTTCCACGCTCATCCTCGACGCCCTCGGTGGTTCGAAGCTGACGGTCCAGACCAACGCGCAGACCAACGTGATCGCACTCGACGGCACCACGGTCGCCGATCTGAAACCCGGATTCACCGTCATGGTGCAGGGGACGAAAGTCGAGAACGGCACGATGATGGCCGAGACGATCATCAGCACCGAGCTGCCCAAGCTCGGTGGCAACTGAGTTCACCCGTGTCGGCGGACACGGCCGTCGGGCCGGTTCGGGCAAAACTGACACGGGGTGTCCCGGTACCGCTTACCCTCGTTACGCCCTCGACTCGCTAGGCTGATCAACGATGACCGGAATGTGGTTCTTACTGGCGTTGATCGCACTCGCAGGCGCGTGCGCGTTGCTCTATTTCGATCGCTCGCGTCGTGATCAGACGGGTCGTGTGCGACAGATCTGGGCCAAGGCCCAGGGCTACACGTACGACAACGTCGAAGAGCGGCTGCCCGCCCAGTTCCATCGGGCCGCGCTGGCCAAGCAGGAGTACCTCAGCGCCATCGACGTGGTGAAGGGCGAACGCCGCGGTGAGTCGTTCATCCTGTTCGACCTCGAGGAGACCGCGACCATCGTCGCGGTGCGCCGCCGGGTCGGTTCGGACGTCGACATCGACCTCCGCCTCAAGTCGACCCCGCCGCCGAAGGATTCGGACCTCGACCTCCTCGGCGCCATCGGACCGCGCGTCGTGTTCGCCACCGACCTCGAGATCGCCCGCAGGGTCTGCGATCAGCGGATGGTGGCGTTCACCGAGTCGGTGCCGCCGCACGTGAACATGCTGTGGAGCGAGGGGGAGTGGACCCTCGGTTCGCTGCCCATCGGCAGCAGCGGGCGGGAATGGGATTCGGCCATCGAGGCCGTCGCCCGGCTGTCCGGCATCCTGCACGTCCTGCCCCCGGTCACCGAGCCGAGCGGACTCGACCGTGGCCATCACGACCCCAGCAGGCCGCGACTGCGTGACGGCGCCCCCGTCGAAGCGCGCCCGGCACCGGAGACACGCCCCGCACCGCAGGGGCGTCCCGCACCGCAGGGGCGCCCCACGCAGCAGGGACGTCCCGCACCGCAGGGACGTCCCGCATCCCAAGAGCGTCCCGCATCCCAGGAGCGTCCCGCATCCCAGGAGCGTCCCGCATCCCAGGGACGTCCGACCCCGGAAGCGCGCCCGGCCACACCGCCACGTCCCGCACCTCCGCCGGGCGCTCCGCGCTCGTGAGTGCGTAGCGAGTCTTCGGACTCGTTAACCGCGCACAGGCGCGCAGCGCCTTGCTACCGTCACCGGTATGTCGACGCCCCCCAGCTCAGCCCGACCCGTTGCCCTCGTCACCGGCCCGACGTCGGGGCTCGGTGCCGGTTTCGCGAGGAAGTTCGCGTCCCTCGGTTACGACCTCGTGCTCGTCGCCCGTGACGACACCCGCCTGCACGCCCTCGCCGACGAGATGAAGGCGCTGTTCGACACCGAGTCCGAGATCCTGCAGGCCGATCTGGCGACGGTGTCCGGGCGCGAGGAGGTGGCGCAACGCCTCGGGAAGGGTGTCGAAGTACTGGTCAACAACGCCGGATTCGGCACGTCGGGCGAATTCTGGACCGCGACGCCGGAGCTGTTGCAGTCTCAGTTGGACGTGAACGTCACCGCCGTCATGCAGCTGACCCGCGCGGCGTTGCCCGGCATGATCGCGGCGGCGAACGGCACCGTCATCAACGTGGCGAGCGTCGCGGGACTGCTGTCCGGACGGGGGTCGACCTATTCGGCGAGCAAGGCGTACGTGATCTCGTTCTCCGAGGGATTGGCGAACGGGCTGGGCGGCACGGGTGTGCGGATCCAGGCGCTGTGCCCGGGATTCATCCGCACCGAGTTCCACGAGCGCGCGGGCATCGAGATGAGTTCGATTCCGAATGCGATGTGGCTGAGTGTCGACCAGGTCGTCGCCGCGTCGCTGGCGGATCTGGAGGCCGGCAAGGTCGTGAGCATTCCCGGCCTCCAGTACAAGGTGCTGACGACCGCCGGACGTCTCGTCCCGAAGAGTCTGGTCCGGCGGCTGACCAACGTGTTCGGCCGGGGGCGTGCCCGCACGTAGAGGTGGGTAGGGTTTCTGGCATGAGTGATCGTGAGGATCTGGCCGCGTTGGTGCGCGAGCTGGCTGTTGTGCACGGCAAGGTGACGTTGTCTTYGGGCAAGGAAGCCGACTACTACGTGGACCTTCGCCGCGCCACGCTGCATCACGAGGCGGGCCCGCTGATCGGGAAGTTGCTGCGTGAACTGGTGGCGGACTGGGATTTCGTCGCCGTCGGCGGGCTGACGATGGGCGCCGACCCGGTGGCGATGGCCGTGATGCACGCCCCGGGCAGGCCGATCGATTCGTTCGTGGTGCGCAAGGCCGCGAAGGCGCACGGGATGCAGCGGCAGATCGAGGGACCGGACGTCGTCGGCAAGCGCGTCCTCGTCGTCGAGGACACCACCACGACGGGCAACTCGCCGCTCACCGCGGTGAAGGCGCTGCGCGACGTCGGGGCGATCGTCGTGGGTGTCGCGACCGTCGTCGACCGGGCGACCGGGGCCGGCGAGGTGATCGCGGCCGAGGGTCTCGAGTACCGTTCGCTCCTCGGTCTTCCCGACCTGAACCTCTGACACACGTGAGTGGCGAAGCGTGCCGGGGCACACTTCGCCACTCACGTCAGGGAGTCAGTCGGCGTCGCCGGCCGTGACGGCCAGTGCCTCGTCGACGCTGTGCGGTTCGGGATCGTGCTCGTCGACGTGGGMGAGGACCTTGCGGCCGGTCGCGAGGACGAGGATCGCGGCAGCGGTGCACACCGCGCCGACCCAGAACGGCAGGTGGATATTGCTCTCACCGAGCTTGCCGGCGACCCACGGTGCCGCGGCCCCGCCGACGAAGCGGACGAAGCTGTAGGCCGCGGACGCCGTCGACCGCTCGACGGGCGCGGAGATCATCACGGTCTCGGTGATGAGGGTGTTGTTGACACCGAGGAACAGCCCGGCGAGGACGACGCCGACGATGAGCACGGTCTTGTTCTCGGTGAACGCGGCCATCATGGCGAGGTCGAGGGCGAACAGCGCGAGGGCCACCATCATCATCGGCAGTGTGCCGAAGCGCCGCTGCAGGCGCGGGGCGAGGAACACCGACGCGACCGCCAGTGCGAGGCCCCATCCGAAGAAGATGAATCCGATCGAGTACGTTCCCATGTCCAGCGGGAACGGCGTGTACGCGAGCAGTGTGAAGAAGCCGTAGTTGTAGAGCAGTGCGGTGATCGCGACGGTGAGCAGGCCGCGGTGGCGCAGGGCGAGGAACGGCGCGGCGATCGACGTGCGGTGCTCCGGCTTGGGGGCGGACGGCAGCATCACGACGATCAGGATGAATGCGACGGCCATCAGGGCTGCGACGCCGAAGAACGGTGCGCGCCAGCTGATGTTGCCGAGGACACCGCCGACCAGCGGGCCGACGGCGATGCCGATGCCCAGCGCGGCCTCGTAGAGGATGATGGCCCGCGCGACGCCGCCGCTGGCCGCGCCGACGATGGCGGCGAGTGCGGTCGCGATGAAGAGGGCATTGCCCAGTCCCCAGCCGGCGCGGAAGCCGACGATCTGGGCGATGGTGCCGGAGCTTCCGGCCAGCGCCGCGAACACGACGATGACGGCGAGACCGGTCAGGAGGGTCTTCTTGGCGCCGATCCGGCTCGACACCACACCGGTGATGAGCATCGCGACACCGGTGACCAGCATGTAGCTGGTGAACAGCAGCGACACCTGGGACGGGGTCGCGTCCAGCTGTTCGCCGATCGGCTTGAGGATGGGGTCGACGAGCCCGATGCCCATGAACGCGATGACGCTGGCGAAGGCGACGGCCCACACCGACTTCGGCTGGTGGAGGAGGCTCGGTGGCGCCTCGCTGCTGTTCGTGACGGTTGCGGTCGTGGTGCTCACGGCCACCTCCTTCRATGTGTTTCGGGATGGATGGGTCGTCAGGCGCGGGCCGACGACTTGACGATCGAACGCAGTTCCGACAGGCCCTGCGTCAGTCGTTCGAGCTGCTCGGGTTCGAGGTCCGCGAAGTGCGGGGCGAGGGCGCCCGCGATCTCGTTGCGGGCCACGGTCAGCCAGTCGCGTCCGGGATCTGTGATGGACACCCGGACTGCCCGGGCGTCGTCCGGATCGGGCCGGCGGGCCACGTATCCGCGATCGGCGAGCTTCTGCAGCAGGGCGGTCGCGGACGGTTGCGAGCAGCGGTCGATGCGGGCGAACTCGCTGATGCGGAGCTCGCCGTGGTCGTCGAGCAGGGCGAGGGCACGGGTCCACGGCCGGGGATGGTCCTCGGATCCGAAGGAGCTCGCGAGCCTGGTGAATCGGTGAGAATTCGTGACCAGGTCGACGAGCAGACTCTGCAGCCGCGTGTCGTCGTCCATGGAAAACATATTACATAGGCTAACTAACTATGTATACGGGCGCCAGCTGTTCCACCCGTCACGCGACGGTGAACGGCCGGCGCGTGGACCGGGGGTCAGGCCGACCGGCGCGCGACTTCCTCCACTTGACGCCGCAGCGTGGCGTCGGTGTGGCGGATCGCCTGCGCAACGAAGGGCTCGATGATCCTGCCGAGCGCCTTGCCCGCGAGCCCGCCGGGCAGGTCGTAGTGGAAATCGACCGTCAGGCGGGTCTCGGTCTCGGCGACGGCGTCGAACTGCCACCGCGAGTGGGTGTACAGGCCGTCGATCGATTCGAGCTCGATCAGCGAATTGTGTTCCCACCCGGTGACCTTCACGACGGAACCGAGGGTCTTGGGGCCGATCTTCATCGCGGCGTCGTAGACGGCGCCGAGCCCCCGGTCCTGTTCGCCGATCGGGTCGAACTTCGTGATCCCGAACATCCAGGACGGGACATGGCGATAGTCGTCGACGTAGTCGAACGCGCCCGCGACCGGTGCGCCGGCGACGGCAGTGTGATGGATCTCGATCATCGTGACTTTCCTGACGGGTGAGGGGAGGGGGACGGCTGTGTCCGGTACGGCCGGACGGCGTAGTTCTCGCGGTCGAACGGGCGAGGCGACGGCGCAGGGACCCGGTGGACCACGGCCACGCGGCGAAGTTCCTGCCGTCGGCGTCGAGGTAGTAGCTGCTGCACCCGCCGTTGTTGAACACGGTCCGCTCCAGGCCCTTCTGCACCGCGTCGTTGAACCGGCGGAACGGCTGATCGCGCACCTCGGGCACCTCGATGCCCTGCCGCTCCGCCTTGATGATCCCGTCGATCACGTAGTCGAGCTAGTCGAGCTCGGGCGGCGGCGATCCCGGACAGTCCGGCCCCGACCACGACGACGCGCAGGTGCCGCTCGTCGCCGCTGCTCTCGGGTGCTGCGGCGTGCTCGGGGGTGGTCGCTGTCATGGTCGCTTCCCTGGGGCGGATACGGAACCTGCGCCGTCAGTCCATTTAACTGAGACGTCGTGTCACAGTAAAAGGAGCGAGGCGCCTTGGCAAGTGATCGCCGGTCATTTGCGTCTTGACTTATATAAGCGAAGGCTGAAATATGATCGGCATGCACGCCTTCGACGTACTCGGCGATCCGGTCCGTCGCCGGATCCTCGAGCTGATCGCGGACGACGAGAAGACGTCCGGTGCGGTCAGCGACGTCATCCGTGCCGAGTTCGGAATCTCGCAACCCGCGGTGTCTCAGCATCTGAAGGTCTTGCGGGAGAACGGTTTCGCCACCGTCCGGAGCGAGGGTCCGCGAAGGCTGTATGCGGTGCAGACCGAACCGCTCCGCGACATCGACGCGTGGCTCGGCCAGTTCCGGCGGTTCTGGACGCCGCGGCTCGACGCACTGGCCACGGAGATCGCGCGCGGGCGACGAGAGCAGCGACTGTCCGGCGAGGACGGCAAAGACCCGAAGCAAGGGAGCGATCGATGATCGATGTGACGGAACAGATCAACGCGGTGCGCCGCTCGGTGGGCAGTCGGACGCTCGAGGCGGGCGAGGCCCGCATCGTGACCATCGGCCGCACCTACGACGCCACCGTGGAGGAGGTGTGGGAGGCCTGCACCGACGCCGAGCGAATTCCGCGGTGGTTCATGCCGGTGACGGGCGACCTGCGGCTGCACGGTCGCTACCAGCTCGAAGGGAACGCCGGCGGCGAGATCCTCACGTGTGATCCGCCGAACGGATTCACCGCGACCTGGGAGTACGGCGGCGACGTCAGCTGGATCGACGTGTCCGTCACCGCGGACCAGGGCGGGGGCACCCGCTTCGAGCTTCGGCACACGGCGCACGTCGACGACAAGTTCTGGGACGAATACGGGCCCGGGGCGACCGGTGTCGGGTGGGAACTCGGGGTACTGGGTCTGTTCCTGTACCTGGGGTCTGGGGAGTCGATGGACCCGAAGGAGAGCGAGGCCTGGTCGGCTAGCGACGAGGGCAAGGAGTTCGTCACGGCGAGCAGCGCGAAGTGGCGGGACGCGAGCATCGCGTTCGGGACTCCGGAAGTCGCGGCGACCGCGGCGGGCGATCGCACGACCGCGTTCTACACGGGAGTCGAGTCCGAGGCGGGCTGAACCGGGTCCTGGAAGAATGGCGTGCGTGACCGAGCGCAAACCTCCCGGGGTGAGCTTCGAGAGCTGGATCGACAAGCAGATCCGGCTCGCTCAGGAGCGCGGCGACTTCGATGATCTCCCCGGCGCGGGCAAGCCGATTCCGGCGGGCGATGTCGACGACGAACTGTGGTGGGTGAAGAACTACCTCCGGCGCGAGAATCTGCCCACCGACTCGTTGCTCCCCACGCCGCTGCAGTTGCGCAAGGAGATCGAGCGGTTGCCCGACACGATCCGGGGAATGCCGTCCGAGCAGGCGGTGCGGGACGTGGTGGCGCAGCTCAACCTGCAGATCGTCGAGTGGTTGCGGGCGCCGTCCGGCCCGCGGATCCCGGTGAGCCCGGTCGACGCGGACGAGGTCGTCGCGACGTGGCGGCAGCAGAAGCAGTACGTGCGGAAGCCGCAAACGGCAGCGCACCCGCAATCGCAACCGGAACCGGCACCGGACCCGCCCCGAGCCGGTAGACGGTGGTGGCGGCGGGGACGGTGACCGGTCATCCCGTGCGGAAATCGCCCGATTCCATCACCCGGGACACGAGCAGTCCGGCGACCAGTCCCCAGAAGGCCGCCCCGATGTTGAGGAACTGCACGTTCGAGACGGTCACCAGAAACGTCACGAGCGCGCCCAGCGTGTATCGGGAGCCGAACGCGGCGACGAACGACCCCTGCAGAGCCCGGAGCATCGCCAGGCCGCCGAGCGTCGCGACGAACGCGGCCGGGGTGGCCAGCATCAGCTGTACGAACAGCGGCGCGAACAGGCCGACGACCACGGCGAGCAGTCCGCAGACGACGGCCGCCGTGTACTGCCGGGTGCGCTGCCCCGACGCCACCAGCAGGGCGTTGGTCGGCCCCGTCAGGCACGTCGACACGGCTCCGACGGCGGAGGTGGCGAGGGACCAGACCCCGCACAGGACGGTGCCGACGTTCATCGGCGGCTGGTGTCCGGCGGATGTCAGCACGGCCGCACCCTGACCGTTCTGCACGACGATGACCGTGATCGCCAGCGGGACGACCAGTTCGGCGATCGCCTGCCAGGTGAACTGCGGAGCCTGGAACATCGGCGCCGCAATCCACGGTGTGCCCGTGCCGGTGGGCTGGAAGCGGCCCGTGACCGCGACCGCGGCCGCCCCGACGAGCAGTGCGCCGAGAATCGGGGGCATCCACCGGCCGAGCGCGGCGCGGGACGCGAGGAGGACGAAGGCGACGACCATCGGAACGGCCACGGCCGCATCGGTTCCCACGGCGTGAACGAGGTCGGTGCCGAACTTCAGGAAGACGCCGGCGACCATGGCCATGACGATCGGCATCGGGAGCATCGCCATGACCTGGCGCACCCGTCCGGTCAGGCCGAGGGCGAGGATCAGGAGCCCGGTCACGAGGAACGCTCCGAGCACCTCCGGCCACGACAGGTGGGTGAGTGAGCCGCCGACGATGATCGTGCCGGGGATCGTCCAGAAGAACGCGAGCGGCTGACGGTACAGCCAGCTGGCGAGGACGGTGAAAATGCCGTTGAGGAAGAAGACGCCGAAGATCCACGACGCCATCTGGCCGGGTGACAGTCCGCCCGCGGAACCGGCGGCCAGGATCACGGCCACGGGACCGGTCGCGGAGAAGATCAGCCCGATCAGCCCGTTGGCGGCGTAGGTGCCGCCGAGGTCGCGGAGCAGGCGGCGGGGGCCGGCGGGCGGCCACGGCGGTCGTTCGAAGCGAGGGGGACGCGTCTGCGCGCCTTCGCTGCGGGTCGGTTCCTCGGTGGTCGTCATGAGGCCTTCCTGCTCGGGAGATGCTCACGTGTACGCAAAGCGGACAGAACTTTCGCTGTGCGTACAGATAGTGTGGTCCGGATCATAACCGCCCACGTCCCGGGGTTCCGGGCCGGACCGTAGAACCCTGGGTGGAGTGCATTCCATCCCTGGGGTGCAGCGACACCCGGCCGCCGCCACGACAGACTCGTAAGCGTCGACCCGACACCATCCGCACCGACCGATCATGCGAAGAAGGGCCACATGGTGGAACTCAGCCGAAATCCCCGAGAGCGAAGGGCCGCGTACGCGCGGCGCACCACGATGGCATTGGAGGGCGAACCACGATCAGCTGTCGAGCGGACATCGACGTTCCTGGCCTACGGCCTGCTGGCGTTGTTCGGCGGGCTCGGCGTCTTCGGAACGATCTGCTCCGTCGATGCCATTCCGGACGGCGCACGCATCGCCGTCGTCCAGCCGGCGCCGACGCAGTCGCATCCGCTCGACCTGCCGCAACCGGCGCCGGACGGTCCCGAGGAACCCGCCCACACCGGCGTCTGAGTCAGGACGCGACGTCGTCGCGCAGTGCCGCGAGTTCGAGCAGCCGCGGCAGCATGTCCGGCGATGCGATCGAGGGCAGCAGCAGGCCCCACATGTCGGCCAGCCGCTCGTACAGGTCGGCACGCCCGGTCAGCGCCTCGGACACCAACTGCATACCCGTGAACGAACTGACCAGGAAACGGGCCAGCGCCGCGGGATCGACGGTCGCGCGCAGTTCCCCGGCCTCCCTTGCCTTGCCCGCGAGTGCGACGAGGGTGTCGGTCCAGTCGATGTAGGGATCGGTGGCCGGGCCGCGGGACGTCCCGAGTTCGAGGGTCAGGCGCACGCCCGCCCGCACGATCGGCTCGGTCAGCAGCTGGCGCGCCATCTCCTTGGCGCACAACAGGATCGCCTCCGTCGGTGACTGCGCCGTCGCGAGCACGCGCTGCGCCGCCAGCATCGCCATCGCGTGCTGCTCCTTGATCACCGCCCAGGCCAGCGCCTCCTTGGACTCGAAGTGAAAGTACAAGGCGCCCTTCGTCACGTCGGCATAGGAGAGGATGCCGCTCAGGCTCGCGCCGCCGTACCCGAGCTTCTCGAAGCTCAGTGCCGCACCCTCTAATACTTGATGACGGGTGGCCGCCGCGCGCGCCTGTTTTGCCATCACCTGTGCCTCACAATCGCGGATTCTCCGTGGCATCCACTCTCCAGTCAACCACTGTTCGGACCGGTAACCTCGGCACATCCGAAAGCGTGGGAGGAAGACGTGAAGTCGAAGAACAACTGGGGTGTCGAGCACGCGGTATTCGCCGGTGCGACGCTGGCCACCGTGGTCGGAGCCGTCACCGGGCGGGAACGGTTGCAGCGCGTGGCGAAACCACTGATCGCGCCCGCGCTCGCCGCCCGGGTGCTGCGGCGGCGCGCGGACACCGACCCCGCCGACGTCGCGCTCCTCCTCGCCGGTCTCACCGCCGCGACCGTGGGGGACGTCTTCATGATCGACCCCGACGACGACGCCCGTCTCGTGCGCGGCGCGTCCGCGTTCGCCGTCATGCAGGTCGGCTACTCCGCGCTGCTGCTGCGCCGCGGCGCCCGGCCCACCGTGCCCGCGTTGCTGCCCCGGCTCGCGGGGTGGGCAGGCGCGGCGGCGCTTCTCCGCGGGCGGGCGAAGGAGGTCGCCGCACCGCTGACCRCGTACGGTGCGCTGCTCGGCACCACGTCGACCCTCTCGGCCGACCCGTCCCTCGCGCCCGGCGCCGACGTGTTCGCGAATGTGGCCGTGCCGGGAACCGACCGGCGCAGCTGGCTCGGCGTGGGCGGGATGCTGTTCACCGCCTCCGACGGCCTGATCGTGGTGCGGCGCTTGTTCATCCGGGGAGAACGGGGGAGGGCCGCGGCCGAAGGGGCGATCCTCGCCAGCTATGCGGCGGCCCAGCTGCTGCTCGTCGAGGGGATGCTCGCGCTCGGGCGTCGCCGGATCACGGGCAGAGCATGATGTGGTCCCGGTCCTCCGGGTCCACCAGGATGGTGATCGTCTCGCCGGGCACGAATCGTGTCGCGTTCTCCCGCCGCACCTCGTACACCACCCGTCCGGCGTAACTCTCCGATCCCGGCACGGTCAGCCGGAGGTCCAGTTCGGTGAGCTCTCCGTCGTCCGGGGTGCGGCGAAGCGGGGTGACGTGCTCGATGCGGGCCCAGCCCTCGAGTCCGTGCCGTTCGAGTTTGCGGTCGGCGCGGCTGGGCCGCCCGGCCGCCATCATCCCGAATCCCAGCGCCGAGCCGAAGGCCGCGACCAATCCCATGATCTGGTACGGGATGGTGGCCGGCGGGGTGTGCTGGATCAACCATCCCAGCCAGACGGCGAGGACGATGACGTAGCCGACCGTGACGAAGCAGACCGTCCGCACGATGCGCTGATGATTCATCGAATGCCTCCACCTCCAGATTAACCCGTCCCGGCCTCGCCGAAGCGGCCCCGCCGCCGCACTGCCGTTAGAGTGCAGTGTCGGCAGCAGGTAAGCATGTGTGGAGGTGGCCGTATGGCGTGGCGTCGGGTGTCGTTGGTGTGTCTGAGCATTGGCTCGGCCATGATGCTCGCAGGGTGTGGTGGGTCCTCGGACGCGGTGGCTCCGCCGACGTCCACGACGACGGCCGCGGCCCCTGTGACCACCACCACGACGACGGTTCCGCCGACCACCACGACCACGACCGTCGCGCCGCCGCCGCCGACGACGACGGAAGCGCCGACCACGACGCTCGTCGACGTCCCGTACGAGCACAACGAGTCGTACTTCTTCACGTCCCCGGACGGCGGGTTCCAGTGCGGCATCATCAAGCTGCCGAACCGCACCGAGGCCGGCTGCCAGGGGTCGACGAGCCCGGTGCCGCCGCGCCCGGACGACTGCATGGTCGACTGGGGTCACGGCATCCGCGTCGAGAACGACGGCGAGGCGTCGTTCATGTGCGCGGGCGGCCTCGTCTACACCTCGGGCGGCGACGAACCGGACGCGGCACTGCCCGCCGGGTCGAAACTGACGAAGCTCGGCTACACCTGCGGCACCACCGCCACGGCCGTCACGTGCACCAACGACGAGACGTCGCACGGATTCACCGTCGCCCCCGATTCGAACAAGACGTTCTGACGTCGTGAGCGGAGTCGAGACGGGCCCGGTGGAGGTCGAGGTCGCCGAGACGGGTCCCACCGAATGGGGAGAGAACCCGAACGGCGTCGGCCCGTGGACCGAGGAGCACGACACCCCGGCCCCCACCGACCTGCGGTACGACCCCGAACTGCTGGCCGGTGGCGATCGCCGCAACGTGGTCGACGCCTACCGGTACTGGACGCGGGAAGCGATCGTCGCGGACATCGACAGCCGTCGCCACCCGCTCCACGTGGCCATCGAGAACTTCGGGCACGACGCGAACATCGGGACGGTGGTGCGCACCGCCAACGCGTTCGCCGCCGCGGCGGTCCACATCGTGGGACGCCGACGCTGGAACCGGCGCGGCGCCATGGTCACCGACCGGTACCAGCACGTCCTCCACCACCCGGACGTCGACGGCCTCGTCGACTTCGCACGTGAGAGAGGTCTCACCATCGTGGCCGTCGACAACACGCCCGGGTCGGTGCCGCTCGAGACGGCGAGCCTGCCCCGCGACTGCGTGCTCCTGTTCGGGCAGGAGGGGCCGGGAGTCACCGACCAGGCGAAAGAGGTTGCGGCGATGACGGTGTCGATCGCGCAGTTCGGTTCCACCCGCAGCATCAACGCGGGTGTCGCCGCAGGAATCGCCATGCATGCGTGGGTTCGTCAGCACGCCGACCTCGGTCGTGCGTGGTAGCGGAACCCCCGGCGAATAGGCAAGATCAACTCTTATGCAGGACTCGTGGTCGGCGCGCGCGGACGCCGCTGAAGAAGCGGTGGTGAGCAGGCACCTTCGCCGGCTGTGGGCGCTCCCGGGCACCACCCTGGGCGTCGTCGCCTGGCCGGCGGTGCGGCGCGAGCGGCTGTTCCTCAGCTGGCACTACTGGTGGCAGGCCCATCTGCTCGACTGCGCCGTCGACGCGCTCGAACGCGACCCCACGCCGCGTCGTCGTCGTCGCATCGTGAAACTGGCGCGCAGCCACCGTCTGCGGAACATCTCGGGCTGGACCAACAACTATTACGACGACATGGCCTGGTTGGGGATCGCCCTCGAGCGTGCCCAGCGAATGCACTTCATAGACAACAGAAGTGCGGTGCAGGCGCTCGAATCCCAGTTGTTCGACGCCTGGGCGCCCGAGGCCGGAGGCGGCATCCCGTGGCGGAAGGGCTCGAATTTCTACAACGCGCCCGCCAACGGACCGGCCGGGATCATGCTGGCCCGCACCGGAAAGCTGTGGCGCGCCCAGGCCACCGCCGACTGGATCGACGACACGCTGCGGGACGTGCACACCAACCTGATCGCCGACGGCATCCACCCCGGCGGCGAGATCGAAAAGAACATCTACTCCTACTGTCAGGGCGTCGTGCTCGGACTCGAAACCGAACTTGCCGTGCGCCTCGGTTCGCCCCGGCACCGCAACCGGACCCACCGGCTGGTCGACGCCATCGACGAACACCTCGCACCCCACGGCGTCATCGACGGCGGCGGTGGGGGAGACGGCGGCCTGTTCAACGGGATCCTCGCACGGTATCTGGCGCTGACCGCGGTGATGCTGCCGTGGGAGTCGCCCGCCGACATCCGGGCCCGGGAGATCGCCGCCCAGCTCGTGCTGACCTCCGCGGAATCGGCGTGGGAGAACCGGCTGCAGATCGAGGGGCAGCCGCTGTTCGGCCACGATTGGACCCGGCAGGCGCAGCTGCCGGGGATGGGCGGGGGAATCGCCACGTTCACGGGGGGCACCGTGCGCTCGTCCGGGATCCCGGAACGCGACATGTCCGTGCAGCTCGGTGGCTGGATGCTGATGGAGGCCGCGCACATGGTGTCCGCGGCGGGGTATCCGCGACGCTAGGCGACGGTTCGAATCACGCGAAAATTAACCGTATCGCCCCGGATTCGGCGCTGTTAGACAGTTCGTTATGTCAGATCAACAGCGGCAGCTGAGTCTCAACGCGTTCATCTACCCGGCCGGGCACCACGAGTCGGCGTGGCGGCACCCGCTCACGACGCCCGAGCGGCTGTACGACGTCTCCTACTTCCAGGAGATCGCGCAGACAGCGGAAGCCGCGAAGCTGGACGCGATCTTCTTCGCCGACGGCCCCGCCCTGCGCAGCGACGTCGAGCACGGTGCCGCCGGGGCACTCGAGCCCATCACGCTGCTGACGGCCATCGCGACGGCCACCGAACGGATCGGGCTGATCGCGACCGCGTCCACGACGTACTTCGAGCCCTACAACCTCGCACGGCTGTTCGCGTCCCTCGATCACATCTCCCGAGGCCGGGCCGGCTGGAACATCGTGACCACCGGAACCGAGGTGGCGGCGGCCAACTTCGGACTGCCCAGCCATCCGGACCACGCCGACCGCTACGCGCGGGCGCGGGAATTCGTCGACGCGACCGTCAAGCTGTGGGACAGCTGGGAGGACGACGCCATCCTGATCGACAAGGCCGCAGGCATCTACGCGGACCCGTCGAAGATCCACGAGATCAACTACGTCGGACGCCACCTGCGGGTGCGGGGACCGTTCAACGCGCCGCGCTCGCCGCAGGGACACCCGGTGCTGGTGCAGGCGGGTGCGTCCAACGAGGGCCGCGCGTTCGCGGGACAGTACGCCGAGGCCATTTTCACCGCGCACCAGCGGTTGTCGGACGGGCAGGCGTTCTACGCCGACGTCAAGCAGCGGGCGGTGCAGTTCGGCCGCAACCCGGAGCACGTGAAGATCCTTCCCGGCATCAGCCCGTTCCTCGGCGACACCGAGGCCGAGGCGCGGGACCTGGAGCGGGAGTTCAACGAACTGACCTCGCCCGAGTACGGGATCGCCCAACTCGAGGCTCTCACCGGCTCGAGCGTGCGGCACCTCGATCTCGACGCCCCCGTGCCTGCCGGACTGTTCGGGGACGCCGGCGACGTCACGGACAACAAGCAGAGCCGTCTGCAGGTGATCGCCGGCATCGTCGAGCGGGAGAACCCGACGCTGCGCGGACTGCTGCACCGTCTCGCAGGTGCGCGCGGGCACCGGGTCGTCGTCGGGACGCCGGTGCAGGTCGCCGACACCATCGAGGAATGGTTCACGCAGGGCGCGGCGGACGGGTTCAATGTCATGCCGCCGTACTACCCGGGCGGCCTCGAGGTGTTCGCGCAGAAGGTGGTCCCGATCCTGCAGGAGCGTGGACTGTTCCGCACCGAGTACTCGGGCACCACGCTGCGCGACCACTTCGGGTTGCCGCGCCCCGAGAGCCAGTACGCGGACGCGTCGGGCACCGTCGCGCTGTAGTCGCACGAGCCGAGGTTCAGCCTCGGCTCGGTCGCCGCCCTCGACACGATGGTGACGGTGGTGGATGCGTCGACGTTCCTCGGCGAACTGGCCAGGGGTGAGCGTCTCGACGACCGGAATCTCGAGGCGGGGGAGGGCGACGAGCGCAGCATCTCCGACCTCCTCGTCGACCAGGTGGAGTTCGCCGACGTCGTCCTGCTCAACAAGACGGATCTGGTGAGCGAGAGTGCCGCCGGCGCGGTCGAAGCTGCTCTGCGCAGACTCAACCCCGCCGCGACACTGCTGCGCACCACGCGCGGCGTCGTCGATCCCGGCGAGGCACTCGGCACGGGTCTGTACGACCCGGAGGCGTCGGCCGAGCTGCCCGGGTGGGCGGAGGAACTGGCCGCGGGGCACACCCCGGAAACCGAGGAATATGGCATCCGCAGCGTCACCTACCGGGCGTCGCGGCCGTTCCACCCGGCACGGCTCGAGCAGGCGCTGGGACGGTTCACCGGCCTGCTCCGCAGCAAGGGCTTCTGCTGGATCGCGAGCCGCCCCGGCCTCGCCGCCGTCTGGTCGCAGGCCGGCCCGAATCTCGTGATCGAACCCGCCCAGCTGTGGGCGTCCACGGACGAACGTCCGGGGCAGGAGATCGTGTTCATCGGCGTCCGCCTCGATCCCGACGGACCGCGGCGGATCCTCGACCCGGCGCTGCTCACGGACGACGAGCTGGCGTCAGGACCGGCGGCGTGGGTGCGGTTCGACGACCCGCTGCCCGCGTGGGAGCCGGTGCATCGGCACTAGTCCAGTACTTCTTCGACGGCCACATCTTCGGGTGGCCGCGCCATCTCCTGCCGGTAGTGCCACACCCCGAGGGCCGTGCCGATCACCAGCAGTGTGACCATCCCGGCGAGCACCGCCGGCATCAGCCACGACACCCGGTCGAGGAACGAGCCGAAGTAGAAGCCGATGAGCAGCAGTACGGGCGCCCAGAAGATGGCGCCGATAGTACTGGCGATCGTGTATTTGGTGTGGTTCATCTTGGCCGCACCGGCGACCAGCGGGCACAGGGTGCGGATCCACGGAATCCAGCGCGCGACGAGAACTGCCCAGAAGCCGTGCTTCTCCAGCAGGACATTCACCTTGTGGAGGTTGGCGTAGTTGAGATATTTCCCGCCCTTGCGGGCGTGGATGCGGTTGCCGGTGCGGTGACCGATGACGTACCCCACCTGATTTCCGCAGATGGCGGCGATCATCGCCCCGACCGACAGCGCCCACACGTGGCCGGAGCCCGACGCGTGGTTGGACAGCACGATTCCGGCGGTGATCAGCATCGAGTCGCCGGGCAGGAACAGACCCAGGATCACCGCGCACTCGATGAACACGAACGCGAGGACGACGACCCAGACCAGCGCTGGGCCGGCCGAGACGAGAGGCCCGAAGCTGCCTGCTGCCGTGGTGACCATCGTCAGTGCGCTACCCCGATCGGTGTCAGGAAGTCGGATCGGTGGGGGTGGTGACCGGTTGCGGATCCTCGGTCGCGGAGTTCGTGCCCTGGCGGGACTTCACGATGCGCTTGCCCACCTCCACGATGATCGGCAGCACGGACACGAAGACGATCAGCAGGAAGATGACGTCGACGTTGTCGCGGATGAACTCGATCTGCCCGAGCAGGTAGCCGAGCAGCGTGACGCCGGCGCCCCACAGGATGCCGCCCACGATGTTGTACGTCAGGAACAGGGGGTACTTCATCCGCGACGCACCCGCGACGACCGGCGCGAACGTGCGCACGATCGGAACGAACCGGGCCAGGATGATGGTGATGGGGCCGTGCTTCTCGAAGAAGGCGTGCGACTCGTCGATGTACTTCTTCTTGAAGAACCGCGCGTCGTCGCTCTTGAACAGGGCGGTCCCGCCCTTGCTGCCGATGAAGAAGCCGACCTGGTCGCCGAGGATCGCGGCGATCGGGATCAGAACCAGCAGCGCCCAGAGGGGAGCGAACGGTTCGATCTCCGTCGACTTCGACGCCGCGATGAGTCCCGCGGTGAAGAGGAGCGAGTCGCCGGGGAGCAGGGGGAACAGCAAACCCGACTCGATGAAGACGACCAGGAGGAGTCCGACGAGCACCCACGTGCCGAAGGAGTTGAGGAGGTTCACCGGGTCGAGGAATCCCGGCAACAACGCGAGGTTGGTCACGGAATCCGATGCTGCCTGCACAATCACGGCCCTCAGCGTACCGGCGGAATCCCCGACTGTCGGAATAGTGCAGGTCATGGAGTTTCGGCCGGGCCGCGGACCCGCCGAAACGGGGTGCCGTGACAGCCACCGGGAGACGTACGCTACCGGTATTGCCATACTGCTAGGACCACATCGCGCGCTGCGCTGATCGCGCGCGCCGAAATCGACTCTTTATGGAGGACTGCCGCCGTGCCAATCGCGACTCCCGAGGTCTACGCCGAGATGCTTGGTCGGGCCAAGGAGCACTCCTTTGCCTTCCCCGCCATCAACTGCACTTCTTCCGAAACCATCAACGCCGCCATCAAAGGCTTCGCGGACGCCGGCAGTGACGGCATCATCCAGTTCTCGACCGGTGGCGCCGAGTTCGGTTCGGGCCTGGGCGTCAAGGACATGGTGACCGGCGCGGTCGCACTCGCCGAGTTCGCTCACGTGATCGCCGCGAAGTACGACGTCACGATCGCCCTGCACACCGACCACTGCCCCAAGGACAAGCTCGACACGTTCGTCCGCCCGCTGCTCGAGATCTCGCGCCAGCGCGTCGAGGCCGGCCGCAACCCGCTGTTCCAGTCCCACATGTGGGACGGTTCGGCCGTTCCGATCGACGAGAACCTGGAGATCGCCCAGGAGCTCCTCGCGAAGGCGAAGGCAGCCAACATCATCCTCGAGGTCGAGATCGGCGTCGTCGGTGGTGAAGAGGACGGTGTGGAAGCGGAGATCAACGACAAGCTCTACACGTCGCCCGAGGACTTCGAGAAGACCGTCGACGCGCTCGGCACCGGCGAGAACGGCAAGTACCTGCTGGCCGCCACGTTCGGCAACGTGCACGGCGTCTACAAGCCGGGCAACGTGAAGCTGCGTCCCGAGGTGCTCGAGACCGGCCAGAAGGTCGCCTCCGCGAAGCTCGGCCTGTCCGACGGCTCGCAGCCGTTCGACTTCGTCTTCCACGGCGGATCGGGCTCGCTGAAGTCGGAGATCGAGGCCGCGCTGAACTACGGCGTCGTGAAGATGAACGTCGACACCGACACCCAGTACGCGTTCACCCGTCCGCTCGTGGGCCACATGTTCAGCAACTACGACGGCGTGTTGAAGGTCGACGGCGAGGTCGGCAACAAGAAGGTCTACGACCCCCGCAGCTACCTGAAGAAGGCGGAGGCCGGCATGACGGCCCGCGTCATCGAGGCCTGCAACGACCTCAAGTCCGCGGGACGTTCCGTCTCGGGATAGGCCCTTCGGGCTCGTGCGCCTTTCTGGTAGCTGTAGCTACCGGAAAGGCGCACAGGCGTTTACCTGGGGTCGCAGATCTTCCAGGTACCGTCGACCTTCTCGAGGTTGAACGTGCGCCACGACTGCTCGCCCGGGTTGGCGGCCGTGTGGGCCTTCACCTGGGCGATGGCCGTGTCACCGGTGATCTGCACCGCATCGACGCCGCCGACCACCGGAATGTTCTGCTGCGTCACGGCGACCTGGTGGACCTCGGCGAAATCCTGATCGGAAATGCCCTGGTAGTACTCGGCGAGGCTGCCGCAGGTGCTGGTGCGCAGCGTCGCCAGGTCGCCCTGGGTGAGAGCCGCGACGAACGTGTCGATCGTTCCCTGCACCTGAGCTTCGGGTGAATTCTCGGCCTGGTTGTTGTTGTAGACCACGATCCCGGCGACCGCGATGGCGGCAACGACGATGACGCCGGCGGCGATCGCGGCGAACAGCCACGCCTTCCCGTGCTTCTTCGCAGGCTTCTCGGCCGCGGCGACGCGTTGCGGCGCACTCTGCTGCGGCGGCAGCACTCGCTGCGGTGCGGCCTTCGGCGGTGCGGGCGCCGGGCGCGGGGGAGCGGGCGGCGGGGGGACGGGCCGCCCGTTCTGCGGCTGCTGAGGCCGGTTCGCCTGAGACGCCGGCCGGGGTGGCGGCGGTGTCGACGGGACGGCGGGCCTGGTCACCGGGATCGCGACCGTCTCGTCGCCGGACGGCGCCTTCGCCTGGCCCCGCTGATTCTGCGCCTTCGGGTTCTGAGTGTTCGGGGTGCGGTGCATCTGCACCGTCGCGGCCTCGGGTGCGGCCCGTCCACCCGTCTGCGTGGGGATCGCGGTGGTGGCCGCCTCGGACGCCTTCTCCTGCGGCTTCGCTGCGGAAGCCGCGGCGCCCTGAGGTGCCTCCGCCCGCGGGCGGGGCGCCGGGGGCTTGGGCAGTTCGGACTGCGGCTCGGCGGGCTTCTCTGCCGGCTTCTCGGGTGCCTTCTTCTGCGGGGGCTTCGGCTCGGGCGACTTCGGCGCGGTGGGCTCGGCGTCCGCAGTAGGCGCTGCCTCGGGCGAGGACTTTGCCTTCGGCACGGGCTGCGCGGACTTCGCAGGTTTCGCGGTCGCGTCCGCGGCCTTGCCAAGGTTGGCCGCAGCCGGGCCGGACGGTGTGTCCGTGGCCGGCTTCTGAGTCGGATCGTCTTTCTTCGGGTCCTGCACGCGCTGCCCCTCGGTCTGCAGAGAAATGAACGTTGGAGGCAGCCTAACGACATCGCGAGTCATCGGAGACCACGACAGGGCGCGTCGCGGACGTGGGCCGACGCAGTGACGGCGCCGCGGCGGGGGCACAATAGGCGCATGACGTCTTTCGGTGACCTTCTCGGACCACAGCCCACGCTGCTTCCCGGGGACGACGAGGCCGAGTCGGCCCTGTTGAACCACGAGGATCCGGCTTCCGTCGCAGCCGCCCATCCCACCGCATCCATCGCATGGGCCTACCTGGCCGAGGCTGCCCTCGACGCCGACCAGACCATCACGGCCTACGCGTATGCGCGTACCGGGTACCACCGTGGCCTGGACCAGTTGCGTCGCAACGGCTGGAAGGGTTTCGGCCCGGTTCCCTACAGCCACGAGGCCAACCGCGGTTTCCTCCGCTGCGTCGCCGTCCTGGCGAAGGCGGCGAAGGCGATCGGCGAAACGGACGAGTACGCGCGGTGCCTCGATCTACTCGAGGACTGCGATCCCCGAGCCGCCGAAGCGCTTGGCGTCGGTTAACGCCCTCAGCACGGCGAAAGTCCGTGGCCGGGACGGGCTGAGGACTTCGGCCCAGCGGCTGCGGGTGTCGGCACTTCCCATCCTGCAGTGCGCGATCGCGGCCGGCGCGGCCTGGTGGGTGGCGACGGTAGTGATCGGCCACCCGACGCCGTTCTTCGCGCCGATCGCCGCGGTGGTGTCGCTGGGACTCTCTCTCGGCGCCCGCCTGCGCCGTTCCGTCGAATTGGTGGCCGGTGTCACGATCGGGATCGGGGTCGGCGACCTCATCGTCTCCGTCATCGGGAGCGGCGCCTGGCAGATCACGCTCGTCGTGGTGCTGGCGATGTCGGCGGCGGTGTTGCTGAACAGCGGTCCGATCTTCTCGATGCAGGCGGGAAACTCCGCGGTGCTCGTGGCGACGCTGCTTCCGCCCGGCGGCGCTGCGGGTATAAACCGGATGGTGGACGCACTGACCGGTGGTCTGGTGGGGATCGCCGTCGTCGCGCTGATTCCCACGCATCCCGTGGGGCGGGCGCGGAAGTACGCCGCGAACGTTCTCGGGACGGCATCCGAGGTGATGCAGCTGGTGGCCGACGGTTTGGTGGCCAACGACGACAAGCCCATCGAGGAGGCGCTGCAGAAGGCGCGGGCAACGCAGGCGTCCATCGACACGCTGCGCACCCACCTCGCGGGCGGCCGCGAGATCAGCCGGATCTCGCCGCTGTACTGGAACACCCGCGGCCGGCTCGAACGACTCACCGCGGCCGCGGACCCACTCGACAATGCGTTGCGCAACATCCGGGTTCTCGCGCGGCGGTCGCTCACGCTGGTGCGGGACGACGAGATCCTCAATCCCCGGCTCGTCGACCAGGTGGAGAAACTCGCCCACGCGTTGGAAACCCTCCGGCAGATGGCGCTCGCGGACCCCGGCCAGCAACCCGACCAGGCCGAGGCGGCGCGGGTGCTGCGGTCGGTGGCGTCCGGATTGAAACCGGAACTGGTGGAGAACGCGGGCCTGTCGGCCACGGTCGTCTTCGCGCAGATCCGGTCGTTGACCGTCGACCTTCTGCAGGTCGCAGGGCTGAAACGCATCTCGGCCATCGCGACGCTGCCGCCGACCGTGGAGAAACCGGCGTATCGTCCCGAGCTCTGACCGCCCGAGYACGCTGTTGAACATATGCGCATGTACGCATATGATCGGCACAACTCGGGAGGAGGCTCACCCATGGGAGTCGGTCACGGCCATTCGCACGGCAACACGCAAGGCAGCGGTGAGGTAGGCCCGTCACGAGGGCGGATACGCCGCATGGTGATTGCACTCGTCATCCTCCTCGCGTTCCTGGTGCTCGAAGTGGTCGTGGGTCTGACCGTGAACTCGCTGGCGCTGCTCGCCGACGCCGGGCACATGCTGACCGACGTCGTCGGAATGTCGATGGGGCTCGTCGCACTTCTTCTGGCACGCAAGGGAAGTACCACCGCCGCCCGGACCTTCGGCTGGCACCGCGCCGAAGTGCTCACGGCCATGGCCAACGCCGCGATGCTGCTCGCCGTCGCGATCTGGGTGTTCTACGAGGCCATCTCCCGCATCGGCGACGTCCCCGAACTTCCCGGCATGGCGCTGATCCTCACCGCATCCGTCGGTCTCGCCGCGAACCTCGTGGTGATGCTCATGCTGCGCGCCGATTCCAAGGACAGCCTGGCCGTCCGCGGCGCCTACCTCGAAGTGCTCGCGGACGCCGTCGGCAGTGTCGGCGTGCTCATCGCCGGCGCCGTTGTGCTGGTGTTCGACTGGACCTACGCCGACATCATCGTCGGCGTCCTCATCTCACTGTGGGTGGTGCCGCGGGCCATGAAACTGGCCGCCGCGTCGCTGCGCATCCTCACCCAGGCCTCACCCGAGGACGTCGACGTCGAATCGGTGCAAGCCGACCTCGAGGCGCTACCCGGGGTGACCGGCGTGCACGACCTGCACGTGTGGACGCTCACCACGGGAATGGACGTGGCCACCGTCCACCTCACCACCGACGCCGACTCGTCCGCTGTCCTCGAAGCGGCGCGGACCGTCCTCGAGAGCCACCACCTCTCGCATGCGACCGTGCAGGTCGAGTCCACCGCCAACGGACGCCACTGCGCAGAGAACGTCACCTGGTAGGCGCCCTGTCTGTTTCGTCCGGTATCGCGGCGGGCAACCGTTGTGGGACGACTTACGGAAGGGAACACCATGCCCACTCTCGCAGCGTTCGCACGACCCGTCGCCGTTGCCGCACTCGGTGCGGCCGCCCTCTTCGCAGCACCCGCCCCCGCCTCGGCCGCGCCGTTCATGCCCGACCCGCTGGCGAACTGTAAGCCCGCCGCGACGCTCGGTGTCGACAAGGAAGGCAATAAGGTCGAGTGGCAATTCAAGGGGCCGGAGAAAGCCACGACCGACGCCCAGGTGACCTACCTCAACTTCGGCGGCCAGGCGCCGACGATCGGCACGTCCGGGCCGTTGACGAACGGTAAGGGTGTCGAGAAGGATCTGCCCGGCTTCACCGCCCACCTGATTCCCGGCGGCAGCTATGACGCCGATGGTGCGGGTACGGCGTCGCAGCCCTGCACGCTCGGCTTCGGGTTCGCCGTCACGCAGTGACCGTCACTTGGTGAACCGGGTGACGCCGGCACCCGGCCGCCACAGATCGACGTACAGGTGCTCGCCGTCGACGGTGGTGTGCACGACCTCGTCGAGGTCGAGTTCGAAGACGTCCGCCTCGGGAATCTCGTCGGGGTAGCGGTCGACGATCTGCTGTTTCCGTTCCCCGCGGATCTCCCGGGCGTGGCCGCTGATCTTGGCGTCGCCGCCCTCCATCGTGTGGTGACCGGGGTTGCTGTGGAGGGAGTACCGCGGATCGCGTTGCAGGTCCTGCACTTTGCGGGCGCCGACCATCGAACCGAGCAGCAACGCCCCGTCGTGGAACTCGACCTCGGTGCCGCTCACCCGCGGAGAGCCGTCCTTGCGGAGCGTGGCCAGCACGTGGTGTTTGTGCGCCTCGAAGCGCGTGGCGACGGCCTTGGCGAGGTCGGGTGCTTCTGTCTCGAACTGTGCCCAGTTGGTCATGTGGACCAGTGTGCGCCCCAATCCCTGACATCTACTGTCAGGGATATTCTCTAGACTCGGAGGATGCGTTCGAGTCGGCTCGTCGAGGTGATGCTCCGTCTGGAGGGCAGTCGCGGGGCCACCGCGCAACAACTCGCGGACGAACTGGGCGTGTCGGTTCGCACCGTGTATCGCGACGTCACGGCGTTGTCGGCGGCGGGGGTTCCGGTGTGGACGGAGAGCGGACCCGGGGGCGGGATCCGGTTGCTGGACGGCTGGCAGTCGAACCTCGGCGGCATGACGGGGGAGGAGACGTCCGCGTTGATGTTGCTCGGGGTCCCGTCGATCGCCGAGGATCTCGGTCTGCGCGACGTCACCGCGGCGGCGCAGTCGAAGCTGTTGGGGGCGTTGCCGGTTCCGTTGCGGGCCGGGGCGCAGCTGTGGCGGGACCGGCTCTACGTTGACGCCCCCGGCTGGTTCGACGGACCACGTGACAACGGCGACCTCCCGGTCGTCGCGTCCGCGGTGCTCGAGGGGCGGCGTCTGGGCATTCGTTACCGCAAGGGGAACCGTGTGGCGGCAAGAACACTCGACCCCCTGGGTGTGGTGGCGAAGGCCGGCGTCTGGTATCTCGTCGCACAGCATCGGGGACGGACGTTGTCGTACCGCGTGTCGCGGATCAGTGATGCGACCGTGCTGGGGCAGCCGGCGGTGCGGCCCGACAATTTCGATCTGGGTGCGTGGTGGACGGCCTCGGTGGCCGAATTCGACCGTGCTCTCCTGCGATTCCGGTGCAGGGTGCGGCTCTCGCCCACGGCGTGGCGCCGGCTGCCCCGGGTGGTCGGGGTCGAGGCCGCTCGCGTCGAACCCGGCCCGCCCGACGGCGACGGCTGGGTCACCGTCGACCTGCTGCTCGAGGCCGAGGATGTGGCCCTCGACCAGCTGACCGTTCTCGGCGGGGGAGTCGAAGTGCTCCAGCCGCACTCGCTGCGGGAATCGCTGCGTGCGGTGGGAGAGGCGATCACCCGCCGGAACGGTTGAGCCGGCCGTTCGGGCGTTACTGGAGGCGTTCGAGGACGGTGGCGTTGGCGAGTCCGCCCGCCTCGCACATGGTCTGCAGCGCGAACCGTGCCCCGCGCTGCTCCATGGCGTTCACCAGCGTGGTCATGAGCCGCACGCCGCTGGCCCCCAGCGGATGTCCGAGCGCGATCGCGCCGCCGTGCACGTTGACGCGGTCCAGGTCGGCTCCGGTCTCCGCTGCCCAGGCCAGAACCACCGGTGCGAAGGCCTCGTTGACCTCGAAGAGGTCGATGTCGGAGATGTCGAGGCCGCTGCGCTGCAGCACCTTACGCGTCGCGGGAATCACAGCGGTGAGCATCATCAGCGGGTCGTCGCCGATGACGGAGAAACTGTGGAGCCGGGCCAGAGGCCGCAGTCCGAGGCGTCCCGCGATCTCGCTCGTGGTGATCATGAGCGCCGCACTGCCGTCCGACAGGGGACTGCTGTTGCCCGCGGTGATCGACCAGTCGATCTGCGGGAACCGCTCGCCGTAGACGTCGCTGCGGAATGCGGGTCGCAGGCCGGCGAGTGCGGCCGCCGTCGTGTCCGGCCGGATGGCCTCGTCGACGCTCAGTTCCGGGAGGACGGCGAGTTCCTTCGTGAAGTTCCCGGCAGTCGTTGCCGTCGCGGCCTTGTGGTGGCTGCGCAGCGCGAACTCGTCCAGTTGGGCACGCGAGAGCCCCCACCGGGCGGCGATGAGTTCGGCGCTGATGCCCTGCGGGACGAGGCCGTCGGGGTAGCGGCGTTCGAAGCCGACGCCCATCGATTCGCGTCCGATGCTGCTGGACCCCATCGGAACTCGGCTCATTGATTCGACACCGGCGGCGACGACGATGTCGTAGGCGCCCGACAGCACGCCCTGCGCGGCGAAGTGGACGGCCTGCTGGCTGCTGCCGCACTGCCGGTCGACGGTCGTGCCGGGGACGGATTCGGGGAATCCTGCGGCGAGAAGCGCACTGCGGGTGATGTTCTGGCTCTGGTCCCCGACCTGGGTGACGGTGCCGCCGATGACGTCGTCGATCAGTGCGGGATCGATTCCCGTGCGCTCGACGAGGGTCGACAGGCTGTGGGCGAGGAGGTCGACGGGGTGCACTCCGTGCAGGGCGCCCGAGGGCTTGCCCTTACCGATCGGCGTGCGGACGGCCTCGACGATGACGGCGTCTCTCATGGCTCTTCCTTTCGGTGCTGTGAGTACTTGTTAACCGCGGGCGGTTAATAAGTACTCACAGGGGTTTCCCCACCTGACTATTGATATCTATAGTCAGCAATGTACACCTGACTATGGTTTTGGCAAGTTAGGTGTGACAGACGCCTCGGATCGTCGGTTTGCGCTGCGAAGATCACGTCGCAGTCCTAGCGTGGGGCATGGCTGTTCTCACCCCCGGCTTCCACGGCAGACCCCGCAGCGAGCATGCTCTCCCGCCCGGCCAGTACGAGGTGGGAGACTTTCCGGTCCTCTCGGCCGGACCGACGCCCCGCGTCCCGACCGACACATGGACGCTGTCGGTGGCCGACGAGACCGGCCGCAGCCGCGAGTGGTCGTGGGCCGAATTCATGAAGCTGCCGCAGGAGTGGCCGACGGTCGACCTTCACTGCGTCACGCGATGGTCGAAGTTCGGAACCTCCTGGAAGGGCGTGTCCGTCGACACACTGTTCGCGGACGTCGAGACGTCCGCGGGATTCGTCCTCGTCGGATGCGACGGCGGCTACACCACGAACCTCCCCGTCTCGGACGTCCTGGGTGGCAAGGCCTGGATCGTGCACACCTACGAGGGCGCGCCGCTCGCGCCGGTGCACGGCGGTCCGGCCCGACTGCTCGTGCCGCATCTCTACCTCTGGAAGTCCGCCAAGTGGGTGCGGTCGATCCAGCTCGTCACTCAGGACGTCCCGGGCTTCTGGGAACAGCTCGGGTACCACGATCGCGGCGACCCGTGGCGGGAGCAGAGGTACCAGGGTGACCAGTGAGCTCATGGGCCGCGCCGTGCTCAGCTGGCGAGTAGCGGAACTCGTCGATTCGTGGCCCGAGACGGCGAGTGCGCGGACCCTGGTCCTCGAGGTCTCGGACTGGCCGGGGCATCGCGCCGGACAACACGTAGATCTCCGCCTCACCGGCCCCGACGGGTACACCACCGAGCGGAGCTACTCGCTGGCGGCGCCGGTCGAGCGATCCGTGGGCGGATGGCGAATCCAGCTGGTCGTCCAGCGGGTGGCGGACGGCGAGGTGTCTCCCTATCTGACCGACGTGTTCGACGCCGGAAATCTGATCGAGGTGCGGGGGCCGATCGGTGGCTGGTTCGTGTGGTCGCCGCGCGAGGGTGGCGGCGCGCCGGTGCTTCTCGTCGCGGGTGGGTCGGGCATGGTCCCACTGATGTCGATGATTCGCGAGCGCCGGTTCCGCCACGACCGCACGCCGTTCCGGCTCGTGTACTCACTCCGGACGCGGGCCGACGAATTGTTCGCGGACGAGCTGAACCGGCCCGGGATCGGCGACGGGGGAGTCGAGACGTTCGTCCTCCACACCCGCGAGGACTCGCCGCGGCGCCCGGCGGGTCGGATCACTGCCGCCGACCTCGCGGCATGGGGATGGCCGGCGGACTTCGCGCCCCGCTGCTTCGTGTGCGGGCCCACCGGATTCGTCGAGGAGGCGGCTCGCCTGCTGCTCTCGCTCGGGCATTCGCCGGACGACATCAAGACCGAGCGGTTCGGTCCCTCGGGGCCGTGACCGGAGGAAGGATTTGTCGATGAGTACGTTGCAGGGCAACGACTTCGAGGACGGGAACGTTCTCGGCGGGCCGTTCGCGGAAATCTTCGTTCACGACCTGACCGCGGCGACCGGGCAGTGCCGGTTCTGCGGTCTCGACGGACCGATGGCGGCCGTGCACGTCTATACGCGAGCGCCCGGCGTCGTCGTGCGGTGCCCGGGGTGCCAGGAGGTGCTGCTGCGGCTGGTGTCGACGCCGCGTGGGCTCGAACTCGACGCCAGCGGGCTGTCGCACCTGTCCTGGCGATTGTGAGCACTGACTATGGAAATCGAAAGTCAGCTACGCTGAAGTGCATGGACGCGGCACGGTTGGACGGCTTTCTCGCAGACCGCGACACCTGGCGGGCCACGCACTGCTCGATCGGCAAGGCGATGGACGTGATCGGCACACGGTCGGCCGTCCTGATCCTGCGCGAGGCCTACTACGGCACCACGCGATTCGACGACTTCGCGAAACGGGTCGGGATCACCGAGGCCGTGGCGGCGTCTCGGCTGCGCGAGTTGACCGCCGAGGGCCTGTTCGAGCGGCAACCCTACAAAGAGCCCGGGCAGCGCACCCGCTACGAGTACGTGCTCACCGAGAAGGGCCACGACCTCCTGCCTGCCGTGCTCGCGCTGATGCAGTGGGGCGACAAATACCTTCAGGGCGAGTACGGACCGCCGATCGGACTGCGGGACGACGCCACCGGCGAACCCGTCCGCGTCGAGGTCCGCAGTCCGGGCCGGGAGGTGCCACTGGCGGAACTGCGGCTGACCCCCATGCGTCCCCGCCCGTGAGTACTTCTCAACCGCGGGCGGTTAACAAGTACTCACGGGTCAGAGCCAGAAGCGCATCAGACGGTTGCCGTACTGCGCGTAGATCTCCGGCACCCCGGACAGTTCGAACAGCCGGTAGATGAGGTCGAAGAACACCACGTTGATCGACGGCACGAACAGCAGCGCCACGAGGATCAGCAGTCCGTACGGTTTGAACTGGTCGACGGACCTGCGGGTGCGGGGCGGCAGGAACGGCTCGAGTGCGGCGTACCCGTCGAGTCCGGGGACCGGCAGGAGGTTGAGGACGGTCGCCATCACCTGCAGGAATGCGAGAAAGCTCAGGCCCGTCCAGAACACCAGGTGGTCGCCGCCGAGCCCGAACCAGCGGATCGCCACGAGGAGGACGATCGCCGACACCAGATTCACGGCGGGTCCGGCGAGTGACACCCGTGCCTGCACCTTCGGCGGAAACAGCCCGGTGCGCAGGTACACCGCACCGCCGGGCAAGCCGATCCCGCCGAGCGCGATGAACAGCACCGGCAGGCCGATCGACAGCAGTGGGTGGCTGTATTTCACCGGGTTGAGCGTGAGGTAGCCGCGCACCTCGACGTCGGTGTCGCCGTGCCGCCACGCCGTGTACGCGTGCGCGAACTCGTGCAGGCAGAGCGTCACCACCCATCCCGCGACCACCAGCAGGAACACCCCGACGTGGCCGAGGGCCGATTCCCGCTCGGCACGCCACGCGAGGACACCGCCGGCGACCGCGACCGCGACGACGAGCAGGAAGACCGGACTGGGACGGACAGCGGTGGTCCGCGCCCTGGGCAGGTTCATCGGACCAGCAGCCACTCTTGGTCGTGGCGGTAGAACGTCGAACGCTTGACGTCGCGAGGGTTCGGCACGCCGTCGCGGGTGAGGGCCGCGGCGGGCGAACCCAACTGCACGGCGCGACCCTCGACCCAGCGGCGCGGCAGCCAGCGCCTGCGAGGTTCGACCGACGCCCGCATACCGGGCAATCGTGGGGTCGGAGTGACGGTCATGCTCGTCGTCGTCCCCGAGAACAACCGGGTGTCGTCGACGTAGGCCTCGCCGACGAGCGGCCCCCCGTCCGGACCCGTGACGGTGGCGCACCCGACGAGCGCGATCCCCGCGTCGTCGCGGATCAGGGGGACCGGTTTGGCCGTCCCCTTCAGCGCGGTGCGGGCGCCACGGGCGCCGGAGGACAGGTGGTAGGCCTCCGTCGCGTCCGAACGATGCTCCGCGACGTACGCGAGCTCGATGTGCAGGCGTTCGGTGCGCATCAGTCGGGTCAGGGTGGCCGCGAGGGCGGCGTCGCTGCCCACCACGATCAGTCGCGGATCCACGACGACCTGAAGTTTGGAGAAGACCTCGTCGAAGTCGTCCTTGTCCGGGACGGCAGGTGCGCTCGAGGTGGAAATGGAGCCCAGAGGTAGGGGAAGCGGCACGTCGCCGCAAATGAGCACTACGGGGGTCAACGCCACTCCTCGCCCGGATGTCCCGCCGCGATTTCCGCAGCTTCCCTTTCGGATCATCCTAGAGGCACGCCCGAGATGGCCTCCCCAGCCGTACTGTGGGGTCTGTTCTCCGTGCCCTCGGCTAGACTGTTCCCCCGGCCACTGCCTACGAACGGCAGGACCACGCAGTCGGATACGACTGTACGTCGACCGTAGGAGACAACGTCATGCCGGCAATCGTCCTGATCGGCGCCCAGTGGGGCGACGAGGGCAAGGGCAAAGCGACCGATCTACTGGGCGGACGCCTGCAGTGGGTGGTGCGCTACCAGGGCGGTAACAACGCCGGACACACAGTGGTTCTTCCGAACGGCGACAAGTTCGCACTCCATCTGATCCCGTCCGGAATCCTCACTCCGGGCGTCACGAACGTCATCGGCAACGGTGTCGTGGTGGACCCGGGAGTGCTGCTCACCGAACTCGCCGGACTCGACGAGCGGGGCGTGGACACCAGCCGCCTGCTGCTCTCGGCCGATGCGCACCTGATCATGCCGTACCACGTTGCCATCGACAAGGTCACCGAACGCTTCCTCGGGGCCAAGAAGATCGGCACCACCGGCCGCGGTATCGGGCCGTGCTACCAGGACAAACTCGCCCGTGTCGGCGTCCGCGTGCAGGACGTGCTGGACGAGAAGATCCTCACTCAGAAGGTCGAGGCGGCACTCGAGTTCAAGAACCAGGTGCTCGTCAAGATCTACAACCGCAAGGCCCTCGACCCGCAGCAGGTCGTCGACGAGGTGCTCGAGCAAGCGGACGGTTTCAAGCACCGCATCGCGGACACGCGTCTGCAGCTCAACGAGGCGCTCGAGCGCGGCGAGACGGTGCTGCTCGAGGGTTCGCAGGGCACGCTCCTCGACGTCGACCACGGCACCTACCCGTACGTGACGTCGTCCAACCCGACGTCCGGTGGCGCAGCGGTCGGTTCGGGCATCGGCCCCACCAAGATCACGACGGTGCTGGGCATTCTCAAGGCGTACACCACCCGCGTCGGTTCGGGCCCGTTCCCGACCGAATTGTTCGACCAGAACGGCGAATACCTCGCCAAGACCGGCGGCGAGGTGGGTGTCACCACCGGCCGTGCCCGGCGCACCGGATGGTTCGACGCCGTGATCGCCCGCTACGCAACGCGTGTCAACGGCATCACCGACTACTTCCTCACCAAGCTCGACGTGCTCAGCAGCCTCGACACCATCCCGATCTGCGTCGGCTACGACGTCGACGGTGTGCGGCACGACGAGATGCCCATGTCGCAGACCGACGTTCACCACGCGAAGCCGATCTACGAAGAAATGCCCGGCTGGTGGGAAGACATCTCCCACGCCCGGACGTTCGAGGAGCTTCCGAAGAACGCGCAGAACTACGTCCTGCGTCTCGAGGAACTGTCGGGTGCGTACATCTCCTGCATCGGCGTCGGCCCCGGCCGCGACGAGACCATCGTCCGCCGCGACGTGGTGCGGTAGTCCGCTCGTCTCGTTGTTTCGCTTTCCGTTGCCCGATGTCACCCCGGTTCCGTCAGATCGAACCGATGTGACGTCGGGCAACGTGTAGGTGGCGCGGCGACCTACAGGGTTGCGGGCAGGGACGGCGCGAGGCGTTCCAGCGTCGGCTTGCGCCCGTGCTCGATGTGAGCGAACGCACTGGCCTCGGCCAGTCTTCCGTTTCCGCTGCGAATTGCCTCGACGAGTTCCCGGTGCGCTGCACAGGACACTGCGGGATTGTGATGCCACGTCAGCCGGAACAACCAGTGGACCCGGCCCATCAGCGAGTTCATCACCGACACGAGTAGCTTGTTGTCGGACAGTTCGACGACATCCATGTGGAAACGCGCGTTGACCGCCGGAATCAGGAGGGGTTCGTCGTTTCCGATCAGTTCCTCCGTGCGCGCCATCGTCGACAGCAGCGCCTCCATGGATGCGCCCCGTGCGACGTTCTCGGCCGCGCATCGTGCCGCGTACGGTTCCAAGGCCAATCGCACGTCGAACAGTTCCTCGATGTCGCGTAACGACAGCTGAGTCACGACTGCGCCCCGCCGCGGCAGGATCTGAATGAATCCGTCCCATTCCAATTGCGGCAACGCCTCGCGGAGCGGAACCCTCGAGACGTCGAACTCCTGTGACAATTCGCGCTCCCGCAGGCGACTGCCGGGTGGGTACGCGCCCGAGATGATGCGCTCACGAATCACCGAATAGATCTGCTTCGGGAGTGGCACGTCCGACAGTCCGCCGGCCACGCCCGTGCCCAGAGGCGACGTCGTGGATTCCGTGACCCCGATCTCGCCGTTCAGGTTCACTGTCATGAACCGATCATGGCATACCAAGTTGAACCCGACCACCGGACGCGTTTCGCAACTCTGCTGGTCAAATGGATTAACCCGAATGTAACGCTCCACGCTTGGCGCTCGGCTTCCGCACTTGGTAGACCATATACATCCGGCCCGGCAGCGCAGTGTGGCGCAATTCGGTCGCCGCCCACTTCGTCGAAAGCTTCGGAACTACCCTCTCCATTCGGAAGGATTCCCGTGTCCACTGAACGAAAAATACTTGCTCGCAAGGGTTTCGGGTACGCGCTGATCGGCCTGGCAGTCACCTCCTCCTTGGTGGCATGTACCAGCGCGGCCAGGACCGATGCAGGTGGGGGACCGGGCGACCGTCCCGTCGTCCTGGCCTACCAGAATCAGATC
Organism: Rhodococcus sp. P4_B6; assembly: GCF_056402215.1. Classification (NCBI taxonomy): domain Bacteria; kingdom Bacillati; phylum Actinomycetota; class Actinomycetes; order Mycobacteriales; family Nocardiaceae; genus Rhodococcus; species Rhodococcus sp. P4_B6. The sequence continues at coordinate 63,963 of NZ_JBFUHV010000029.1, forward strand.
TCCACGCTCGACCCCATCCGCGCCGATTACGCTCAGACGAACTTCGTCGACCAGGCGTTGTACGACACCCTGGTCACGTACGACGCCGACAACGAGATCGTCGGCCAGCTRGCGTCCGAGTTCGCCCCGTCGCCGGATGCGCGATCGATCCAGATGACCCTGCGCGCGGCGACCTTCCACGACGGTGCCCCCGTCACCGCCGAGGACGTCCGCTACACGCTCGATCGGACGGCGGCGCTGGGACAGGGCATTGCCGGTCAGATGACCGGATACCGGGGCGCCACGGTCACCGGCCCGCAGAGCCTGACGATCGAACTGACGGAACCGAACTCGCTGTTCCTGGGCGCTCTGTCGAAGATCTACATCCTCAACTCCGCCCTCGTGAAAGCCAACGAGGGGACCGACCGGGGCCAGGCCTATCTCGCAGGCCACGATGCCGGGTCCGGGCCCTACTTCCTGGCCGGCCCGGGCGGTGCCGACACGTACACGCTGACACGATTCGACGACTACTGGGCGGGCGACGAGGGGCGTCCGGTCTCACTCGTCTATCGACGAATCGACGAGAGCGCCACGCAGAGTGCGGAACTGAAGGCCGGCAACATCGACGTCTCGTTCGGGCTCACCAACGCCGACGCCGCGGCGCTGGACGGCTTCTCCGGCGTGACGGTGCAGAGTCAGCCGGTCAACCTGCAGGCGAACATCTTCTTCAACGTGATGAACGGGCCGACGGCGAACAAGGCCGTACGACAGGCCATCCAGATGGCGTACGACTACACCGGTGGCCTCGCGACGATTCGTGGTGGCAACGGCAGCATCGCCACCGGCCCGCTGCCCGGACAGTTCTCGTGCCGGCCGGAGATGCCCGCCTACGGGCAGGATCTCGAACAGGCGAAGAAGCTGCTGTCCGACGCCGGGATGTCCGACCTGACCCTCACCATGAAATTCCAGCCCGTCTTCAAGGAGCAGGAACGCGAAGCGACGCTGCTGCAGTCCAACCTCGCGCAGATCGGTGTCACGCTGGATCTCGAGCCCATCGCGTACGCGGACTATCTGTCGGCTCTGAAGTCGCCCGACTCGATTCCGCAGATGATGCTCGCCACCGACTTCGCGCAGTACCCGGATCCCGGAGTGATGCTGGTCAAGACGTACAAGTCGGACCAGGTCGGAACGAACAAATCCGGCTACAGCAATCCCACGGTGGACGCGTTGCTCGGCCGCGCGGCCGAAACCTCCGATGCCGGGGCGCGGTGTGACCTATACAAGCAGGCTCAGGAGGATATTCGCAACGACGCGGTGGCCGTCAACATGTACACCCTGGGGCAGACCACCGCTCACAGCAACAGGGTGACCGGTGTCGGTCCGGCGGTCGTGGGCAGCGGAGTCTGGGTTCCCGCGATCCGCGTGGCGTGAGGGAGTACGCGATGACGACACTCGACATGCCTCGCGCCCTACATCGCCTCGCGGCGCCGTCGGCGTTTCTCGGCCGCAAACTGGGCGCAGCGCTCCTCACCCTGGTCGGACTGGCCACCATCGTCTTCGCCATGACCAAGGTGATTCCCGGGGACGAAGCGCAGGTGGCCGCGGGGGAGAGCGCCACTCCGGAACAGGTGGAAGAGGTGCGTCGTCAGCTGGGTCTGGACAAGCCGGCGGCCGTGCAGTATTTCGACTACCTGGGCCGGATGCTCCACGGCGATCTGGGCACCTCGAGTTCGACCCGCCAGCCGGTGCTCGACGACGTTCTCGCGCGACTGCCCGGAACGCTCGAATTGGTCGTTCTCGCAATGATGCTCGCGGTAACCTTCGCGGTTCCGATGGCGACGATCGCGGCGGCGCGATCACGGGGAGGATTCGACAAGATTAGCCGCATCGGTGCGATCGTCGCATTCGGGCTTCCCGGTTTCTGGCTCGCGCTGATGTTGCAATGGGTGCTGGGCTCGTGGCTGCAGATCCTGCCGATCTCGGGACGTCTCTCGGTGGGCGTCGACGTCCCGCACCGAACGGGGATGACACTCGTCGACGCCGCCCTCGCCGGAGACTTCGCCGCGTTCAGCAATGCGTTTCAGCATCTGATGCTGCCCGCGTTCGTGCTCGCCGTCGCCGTCGCCGCACAGATGTTCCGGGCTCTCCGTGCCGATCTCCTCCGGGTTCGGGGCCGCGATCACATGACCGTTGCCCGAGCGAAAGGTGTTCCTTCCCTGCGGTTGTGGACTCGGCACGCGCTTCCCAACGCGACCGGGCCGCTTCTGAACATCATCGGCATCGAGATCGGCATGCTTGTCGGTTCCGCGATCTTCGTCGAGTCCGTGTTCGGGTTGTCCGGGGTCGGCGATTACCTCTCCAATGCGGTGAGTCGCAAGGACATCACCGCAGTCATCGGCACCGTCACCGTCGTCGGCGTGATCGTCGTCGTCGCGAACTTCGTCGTGGACGTGCTCCAGCTGGCCCACGACCCCCGGCTGCGCACACCCGGAAAGGTGCAGTGAGTCCGATGAGTATTGCAGCAAACGTCACCGGTGTGGCCGCACTGGCAGGCCGATGGCGATCCGCCTCGATTCGCGGTCGTCGACGCCGATCGCGATGGGGACTGCTCGACACCGTGGTCGTCGGTGCTGTCGCCGTGATCGTGGTGCTCGCCGTCGTCGGTCCGTGGGTCGCACCCGAATCCGTCTACCGGTCGGACATCGCGAACGCCCTCGCCGCTCCGAGCAGTGAACACTGGCTGGGGACCGACGACCAGGGGCGAGACGTTCTGTGGCGCACGATCGCGGGCGCCCGGTCGTCGGTGCTGTCCGCCGTTCTGGTCGTCGCCGCGTACTCGCTGATCGGAACGGCACTCGCCACGATGGCCACTGTCGGTGGACGGTGGGTGGACGAAACCCTCATGCGAGTGACGGACATCGGGTTCGCTCTCCCCGGACTCGTCGTGGCACTGGGTATCGCCGCCGCGCTCGGTCCGAGCCTGAGCAGCGCACTGATCGCGATGATCGCCACCGGCTGGCCGTACACGGCGCGACTGTTGCGCGGCGTGATGCGCGAGACGATGGCGTCGCCGTTCGTGGACGGTGCGGTGGTGCTCGGGGTCAGTCGATGGCGCCTGATGACACGGCACGTGCTGCCGAACTCGCTCGACGTCATGACCGTCAAATGGGCGGGCGACATCGGCAATACCGTTCTGGTGCTCGCGGGTCTGTCGTTCATCGGTGTCGGTGCGCAGCCGCCCAGCGCGGAATGGGGCTCGGCCGTCGCCGGCGCGCGTGACTACCTGTCGACGGCCTGGTGGGCTGCGCTCGTGCCGGGCATCGCGATCGTCATCACGGCCGCGGCCTTCGGACTGCTCGGCGACATGCTGCACGAGCGGCGCGACCCCGCACGACGAGGAGCGTGATCGATCATGACGACAGAAATCGTTCAGCGCACCGCACTCCTCCAGATCTCCGGGCTGACCATCGACACGGAGCCGGGCGACACGTCCGTCCGGTTGGTGGACGGCGTGGATCTCACGGTTGCGGCGGGCGAGCGCGTGGCGCTGGTAGGCGAATCGGGTTCGGGAAAGTCGGTGACGGCACGCGCACTGATGCGGTTGGACGGCTCACTGACGATCGGCGGTTCGATTCGACTGGGCGACACGGAGATCCTCGCGCAGACCGAACGTCGCCTCAGCACGATCCGGGGCAGTCGCATCGGGATGGTGTTCCAGGACCCGATGGGCGCGCTCGACCCGCTGCAGTCGATCGGCGCACAGGTGAGTGAGCCACTGCGGCAACGCGGGATCAGGAAGAAGGACGCACTGCGGCGGGCCGCCGAGGTGTTGAGCGAACTCGGGGTCGCGCGTGCACACGAACGGCTCGGCGCCTATCCGCACGAATTCTCCGGGGGCATGCGGCAACGTGTAGTCCTCGCGATGGCCCTCATCGGGGAGCCGGAGATTCTGATCGCCGACGAACCGACGACGGCGCTCGATGTCCGAGTGCAACAGCAGGTGCTGAACCTGCTCGACGAGGTCACCCGGGAACAGGGACTCGGACTCCTGCTGATCACGCACGACCTCGGGGTCGTCGCCGGACTCGCCGACCGTGTCGCGGTGATGTACTCCGGGCGGATCGTGGAGGATCGCCCGGTCCGCGCACTGTTCGCGGACCCTCTGCACCCCTACACCGCAGGACTGCTGGCCGCGGTGCCGAGGCTGGATGTTCATCTCCCGAGGATGACCACCATTCCGGGTGCGCCTCCGTCACCGGCGCTACGGCCCCCCGGCTGTCCCTTCCACCCACGATGCCCTGTCGCGATGGAGCGCTGCGCGAGCGAAACCCCACCGACGATGGCGACCGCTGACGGTGGACGCCGCGCCTGCCATCTCGATCAAGGAAGTGGGAACTGATGAACGGAACACCTCTTCTCGATATCCGAGCTCTGAACAAGACTTTCGGTGGATCCCGCGGAAGCAAGGCGCTCGACGACGTATACCTGTCGGTGCCCGAGGGCGGGACGTTCGGACTGGTCGGCGAATCGGGTTCCGGCAAGTCCACGCTCGTCAAGTGCATCGTCCGGCGCGAGCGACCCGACTCCGGGGCCGTTACCTTCGACGGGCGTGACGTCCATGCGCTCCGCGGCGGGGACCTGCGCCGGTTTCGTCGCGACGTTCAGTTGGTCGCGCAGGACCCGTACGCCAGCCTGAACCCTCGGATGACGGTGGAGCAGATCGTCGGCGAGGGGCTCGTCGTCCACCGCCTGGCCCGTACCCGCGCGGACCGGCGTGCGCGGGTCGCGCAGACCCTGATCGAGGTGGGTCTCGACCCGGATGCGATGGGTCGATTGCCGGCCACGTTCTCCGGTGGGCAGCGGCAGCGTATCGCCATCGCGCGCGCCCTGATCCTTCGCCCGAGGTTGCTCGTGTGCGACGAACCGGTATCGGCCCTGGACGTCTCGGTACAGGCACAGGTGATCAATCTGCTGACGTCCCTGCACGAGGACCTCGGGGTGACGATCTTGTTCATCGCGCACGATCTCGCGATCGTGCAGCAACTCTGTTCTCGGGTGGCGGTTCTTCGGTCCGGCGTGGTGGTGGAGGAAGGGCCCACCCGACAGGTGTTCTCCACTCCACGTCACCGATACACACGCGAACTACTCGAGGCGGTGCCGATCCCGGACCCGGTTGCGGCCCGCGCCGGGCGAACCATCCCCGGCGGCGTCCTGACTCTGCCGTGAGGGCCGTCGAGCCCCGGCCTTTCATCTCATCGATCATCCCTGACGGAAGTAGGTAGATATGCGAATTGGTGTAGACGGACGCAAGATTCCCGAGAGCCGTGCTCGGGGTCCCGTGAGCAGCCTCGAACACGCCGACGAACTCGGTATGGCCGGCTTGTTCTTCCGGACGGTGCTCGATATGAGCCCGGCCCTGGATGCCGGCGAATTGCGCGACATCCGATCCAAGGCAGACGAACTGGGGATGTATCTGGAGACCGGTCTGGGCAAGGTCAATCCCTATGCGAACCCGGAGGCGCCGGAGCTGCGCGCCGTCGGCGACGGCGATATCGTCCTCGGCTTCCGCCGGATGATGGAAGCGTGCGCCGCCATCGATTGCCGTGAGCTGTGGGTGGCCACCGCGAACTACAAGTCGGTGTACAGCGGCCGCTGGGCATACGACCGCTTCCGCACCGACGTGACGTGGACGGAACAGCTGGRCGCAACGGCGCGTTTTCTCGGAACACTGGCTCCGATCGCACGAGACCTCGGAATCCACCTCAACCTGGAAACACACGAGGAGATCACGTCGTTCGAACTCGTCCGGCTGGTGGAGGCGGTCGGCTCGGATGTAGTGGGGGTCGTGTTCGACACCGCGAACGTGCTCCAACGCCTCGAACATCCTGTCTGGGCGGCCGAACGGCTGGCGCCGTACGTGCGTCAGACGCACATCAAGGACGCCGCGATCACCTACACGGAGGGCGGTCTCGCCTACCAGATGCGCCCGTGCGGCACCGGCGTCGTCGACTTCCATCGCATTCTGCCGATACTCGCGGCGGCGAATCCGGCTCTCAATCTGACGATCGAGAACGACGAGTCGCTCGTCGACCTGCCCCGTCCCCGGCGGACGATGCTCATCGAGGCGTTCGATCCCGAATTCCTCGACGGCCATCCCGATCTGACGGTCCAGGAGATGGCGGCGTACCTGGACATGGTGCAGTCGTACGACCGGCAGCTCCGGTCGGGCGAACGGATCGACAACGCCGCCTACGCCGCGCAGCCGTACGGCTATGCGGAGACGGTGTCGTACATCAGGTCCAGTGCGGATCACGTGCGAAGCGTGTGTGCGGAATACGATCTTCCCGTCGAATCGATCACGAAGGCAGGCGATCTCGCGGAGTCGGCGCGGTGACCATCGGCGACGGCGTCGGCACGGTTGTCCGGGAACTCGGTGCGTGCGCGCGTGCGCTGGGCGAGGAATCGACCCCGCGGGAGACCATCCGCACGGCGTCGGGTCTCGGTCTGCGGCACGTGGAGTTCGCTTCGCCTTTCGTGATTTCGCCCGCACTCGATCCGACCGCCTTCCGGGCACTCGCCGATTACGGACGTTCACTCGGTGTTCGGCTGAGCTGCGCGCTGGGAATGGTATCCGCAGGGCATGCCGAACGGACCACACGATTCCGCGAGGCGGGTCGGGGCGATCTGGTTGCGGGACTGAGCAAGGCGTTGAGGGCGATCGGGGAACTCGACACCGACTACGTCCAGATCGTCGTGGGTACGCTGGACGACCGCTATGACGCGTCGGTCGGGTGGCCGGAGCAACTCGACGCCACGGCGCAGTTGTATCGGAACCTTGCCCCGGTGCTCACCGACCTGAGTCTGAAACTCGCGGTCAAAACGCACGAGGAGATCACGTCACACGAAATCCTCGCGCTCGTCGACGCCGTCGGCTCCGATCATCTGGCGGTGGCGCTCGACCCGGTCAATCTGCCGGTGAGAGGCGAGGATCCGGAGCTGGCGACCGCCCGGCTCGTACCGCACGTCGGCCGGATTCACTACGACGACGCGTGGATCACCTTCACCGGTCGCGGTCTCGCACGACGRTTGTGCCCGGGCGGTCAGGGCGACATCGACTGGGGAGCGATCTTCCGCATCCTCGACGGCGCAGGCTCCAGCGCGCCGGTCCTCGTCGACCTGCACCGCGGAGAGTTCGAGATGCCGGTGTGTGACGAACGGTGGCTTCTGCAGAACAGCGACGTCTCGCTGAGAGAACTCTCGATCCTGTCGTCCAGGGCGCGGCCCGACCGGCCTCCGGTGACGGCCACGGCGCCGCGACTGCAGGCTGCGCTGTCCGAACTGGCAACGATGACGCGCGGGACGGCGGCATGAGCGCGGTGTTGTTGTACGGAGCCACGATCGTGACAGTGGACCGTGAACGCCGGATCATCGACGACGGCGCCGTCCTGATCGACGGTGGCCTCATCAGCGTGGTCGGTGACAGCGAGGCGCTCCTCTCCGTCACGGATCGGTCCGTCCGCCGAATCGATTGCCGGGGCAAACTGGTGATTCCCGGGCTCGTCGACGCCCACGGACACGCCGGCCACTCGCTGATCAAGACGCTGGGATGTGACAGCCCGACATTCTGGATGCGAACCGTCACACCTGCGTACTTCCACGCGACGACACCGGAGTACTGGTATCACGACGGACTGGTGTCCGCGCTCGAACGCGTTCGCGCCGGAGTGACGTGCGGCGTCAGCGTCATGGGATCCCGCCCCCGCAGTGACGATCCCGAGATCTCGCTGGCTCACGCGCGCGCCTACCGAGAGGTCGGAATACGCGACGTGGTGTGTGTCGGGCCGGCGGGTTTGCCGCTGCCCCATCCGGTCACGGACTGGTCCGGCGGAGTTCCCCGGCGACGCGAGGTCGGATTCGACGAGATGCTGTCCGGCGCGGAATCGGTGATCGAGACGGTCGACGGCTACGAGGGCGATCTCACGTCTGTGTTCCTGACACCCTTCACGATCGTCCCCTCGGTCGATCCGTCCCATCCGTCGCGACCCGACGTTGCCACCAATCTCACCGAAGGCGATCGCTACCAGGCGCGCCGGATCAGGGAAGCAGCGGAGCGCTGGGGTGTCCGCATCCACTCGGATGCGTTCGGTGGCATGGTGCGGCTCGCGGCGAAGGACCGGGAGTATGCGCTCCTCGGGCCGGACGTCCACCTGCAACATTGCACGGGCTTGTCTGCCGAGGMGGTCGCGATCCTGGCGGAGACCGGGACGTCCGTGGGGCATGCGCCGGGAGGACGTGCGCCGGTTCCTCAGATGCTGCAGGCAGGCATCACCGTTGCGGTCACCACCGACGGGTCGTCGCCGCGGCGTCCGTTCGACCTCCTGCAGGCCGCGCGCGCCGTGCAGGCCGCCAATCAGCTTCTCGCCGACGATCCCTACCTGCTGCCACCGGGCCGTTTGCTCGAGATGATCACGATCGATGCGGCCGCGGTCCTCGGGATGTCCGGTGTCATCGGATCCATCGAAGTGGGCAAACGCGCCGATCTCGCGATTCTCGACATGCGCAAGCCGCATCTCGTACCCAACTGGATGCCGGTGCACCGCCTCGTCTACGAGGCGACCGGAGCCGACGTGCACACGGTGATCGTCGGGGGAACGGTCGTCATGGAAGACCGCACCGTGTGCGGCGTCGACGAGACGGCAGCACTGGACGAGGGAGACCGGCACGCCCGACTGCTCGTCGAACGTGCCGGCCTGGCGCACCACCTCACCGATCCCGGATGGCGAAGCAACAGGCGCGAATTCGACGAGCCGATCGGGGTGACCGTGCCATGACGGAACCGGTGGTCAGGATGACTGCGGCCCACGTCCTGGCCCATCGCGACGGCGATCACATTCTCGTCTCCGACGGGGAGATCGTCTATCGGGGCGCGCGGATTCTGCACGCGGGACGGGGATGGGACGGCCCGGTCGACGAGACGATCGACTGCGGCGACGCTCTGATCATGCCGGGATTCATCGACCTCGATGCGCTGGCAGACATCGATCACGCGCTGCTCGATTCCTGGGCGACACCCGATCTGGCACTCGAGCATCAGTGGTCGGCCGACTACTTCCGATCGCGGCGGCGCGACGTGTTCGACGTACCCGAGCGTGCCGTCATCCGCGAATATGCTCTGTCGCAGCTTCTTCGGCACGGCGTCACCACCTTCATGCCGATCGCCTCCGAGACCCACAGCAGTTGGGCGGAGACCTGTGACGACATGGTCGAGGTCGCGCGGATCGCGGAGCGTCTCGGAATTCGTGGATATCTCGGCCCCGCCTACCGGTCCGGCGTCAACGTCGTCGACGGTGGACGCCGGACAGTGCTGTTCGACGAGGAACGAGGCCGAGCCGGGCTCCGAGATGCCGAGCGCTTTCTCGACTATGCCGCCGACCACGGCGGCGATCTCGTACACGGCGCTCTCCTGCCCTGCAGGATCGAGACCCTGACAAGGGAACTGATGGCAGCGACCGCACAGCTGGCGCTTGCCCGCGACGCCGTGGTGCGACTGCACTGCATGCAGGGTGGGGTGGAGTTGGCGCTGCTCGACGAGTGGTACGGGATGCGCCCCGTCGAACTCCTCGAAGCGTCCGGACTCCTGGCGACGCGTCTGCTGGTGCCCCACGGCATTCATCTCGGCGCGCCGGGCGGTGGCGGGCGGCAGGCCGACCTGCGCCGACTCGCCGAGGCGGGTGTCACCATCGTGCATTGCCCGATGACATCCATTCGGTACGGAGCCGTGCTGGACTCGTACGACCGGTATCGAACGGCCGGTGTCCACATCGCCCTGGGAACCGACTCATTCCCCCCGGACCTCGTCCGCGGCATCGACTACGGCACCCATCTCGCCAAACTTGCCGACAGGTCACTCGCGGCGGGTGCCACAGCCGACTACCTCCGTTCGGCGACGCTCGGCGGTGCTCRTGCCCTCGGCAGAACCGATCTGGGCCGCCTGCAGCCCGGAGCGAGTGCCGACTTCATCGTGGTCGATCTCGCCGACTTCGCCATGGGGGTACGCGACGATCCGCTCCGCACCCTCACGATGAACGGATCGGCCCGCGACGTCCGCCGGACGGTGGTCGCAGGCCGCACCGTCATCGTCGACGGCGTCGTCCTCGGTGCCGACCAGTCGCGGCTGCAGGCTCGCGCGCAGGCCCTGTTCGAACGCATGAGGGCGGCATACAGCGAACGCGACCACCGACGCAGACCACCGGCCGAACTGTTCCCTCCGACCTTCCCCGACATCACGAAAACCACGACACCGAAGAGGTATTCGCATGATCAATCCTGAGCGCTCCCACCTCGTCGAAGGCAGTCACTGGGTCAGCCCGTTCAACTTCGACGCCACCGTCCAGGCGCAGTTCGACTGGCCTTCACCGTTCGCGCTGATCGACAGCACCCTGCGGAAGACGCTTTTCACCGCGGGCGCAACGACGTCGATGGACGGATTCGTCCGGATCGCGGCGGCGCTCGGTGCGGCGGGAATCCGGGAGGAAAGCATCAACATCAACTGGGGTGGCGGAGCGTCACCGCTGCCGCGCGAAGCGGCGCTCGTTCGTGCCGTCGCCGCCCGGGACTTCGGATTCCGGCTCAATGTGTACGCCGACACCCTGCTGTCGGACGGAGAGAACTACCAGCAGGTCGGCATGAAGGAAACCGTCGATCAACTGCACGAATGGGGAGTGCGCACGTTCGCGCCGGGCATCGTCCCGGCGCCCTCGGCCCCCGCCCGGTCACGTCAGTACCGCGATCTCGAGAAGTTCTTCGAGTACGTGCGTGAGCTGGGTGGCGACGCCACGATCACGCTCGCCAACGTGGGCCGCCGCGACTTCGACGATCTGGTGGCAGCCTGCAACGTCGCCGTCGCGCTCGGTGCGCGGCGTCTCGATCTGATGGACTCGACCAGCAGTCTCGGCCCCGAAGCGATGAAACTGTTCGTCCGGACGTTCCGGGAGCGCCTGGTCGAGGACGTGCCGATCACCATGCATGTGCACGACGACTTCGGCCTCGGCACCGCCACGGCCGTCGCGGCCGCGACGGCAGGCGCGAGCCCGGACGTGTCGGTGTCCGGAATGTCCTACCGTGCCGGCTTCGCCGCGCTTGAGGAGGTGGTTCTCGGTCTCGAAGTTCTCTACGGCGTCGACACGGGGATCCACGTCGAACAGCTGACGCCCCTGGCGCAACTCGTGGCGTCGGAAAGTTCGGTGAGCCTGCCGCCCCTCAAGCCGGTGGTCGGAGGATATGCCCACCTCAAGCACATGCCCGGTGACGTCATCGCTGCGATCACCGGGGGACCGGACGTGTTCCCGCCCGTCTCGTCGTGCGTGAGCCCCGCAGTGGTGGGAGGTCGGCAGGAGTGGGTGTGGGACAGCCTGACCACTGCTCGGATGGCGGAGGTGCTGCTGCAGTCGCTCGGACTCGATGCGGACGCGGAGGAGATCGCGTTCGTCCGCAGCTCGCTGGACGACGCAGTGGCCGCGGTGACGTCCTATCCGCGGTGGTTGAGCGCCGGGGACGCGTCCCGCGTGGCGGAGGAAAGCCTCGCACTCTATCGGCGCGCGAGCGCACATGCCTGACATTGCCGTCGTGACGCTCAACGCCCTGGACGAGTCCGCTCTGGAGAAAGAACTATTGATCTGCACGCCGTCGCGGACCTGGGCAACCGCGGTGCTGTCCGCACGCCCCTACGTCGACCGTGCGGACCTGCTTGCTGCGGCCGGGGAAGCGTGGAATTCCATGACGTCCGAGGACGTCGCGATGGCGCTGGAGAGCTATCTTCCGCTTTCGGACCCACCAGACTCGGCCCATGCCGCAGCCGAGCACTGTGCACTCGTCGCCAGCTCGGCCGGGAGACTCGCCGTGCTGCGTGAGAGGGAGTCCCGGTATCGCGCTCGGTTCGGCTTTCCCGTGGTCATCGCGGCGAAGGGGCTCACTCTCGACCGGATCCTGGCGGATATCGACGAAAGGGTGACCAACGGCCGGCCCGACGAGTTGGTGGTTGCACAACGCCACATGGCGGCAATCGGAGAGGGGAGGCTCGCGACGTTGATCGCGAAGTGTGAAGAGGACGGGTGAACTGCGATACATTCGGGCCGATGATCACGACTGTCGAAGCGAGCACCCGGACACCTCCCGGTCGGTGGTACGACAGCTTCCACGCAGCGGCCGCCGTCCTGGAGGCGTTCGGATGTGCCCCGTCGGACGCCGGCAGGTGTGTGGCGGTGGTGGCGACGGATCTCGGTGTCTGGGTGTTCGAGGGTGATCCGAGGTCGACGGTGGACGCGGTCATCCATGCCGTGGAGCGGGCGATCGTCGCCGGCGGGCAGGCGTTCGTGCTGGGATGCGCCGCTGTGAGCGGGACGGATCAGAAGGTCGTGCGGACGCTTCGGGTTCCTGACGGCGACAGGATGGCCGCGGCCGCCGCGATGGCGCGCGAACTCGTCGCCGATACGCAGGAGCCGATCAGAACAGCACCGGGTCGTCGAAACCGGGAGTGTGCTCGAGGGCCAGCAGTTCACGTTTGGTGAGCGTGCCGCCACCGGCGGAGAAGCCGCCCACCTGCCCGCCGGCGGCGAGGACGCGATGGCACGGGATCACGACCGGCAGCGGATTGCGGCCCAACGCCTGACCGACGGCCTGCGCGGCGCCCGGCTTGCCGAGTTCCGCGGCGATGTCGCCGTAGGTGAGGGTGGTGCCCGGGTCGATCGCGCGGGTGATGTCGTATACGTGGCAGTCGAATTCCGGGACCCCCTCGAAGTCGAGGTCGATCCACCGTAGATCGTCGAGGGCGCCGCCGAGATGTTCACGTATTCCGTCGATGGCCCGCTGGATGGGCGCAGGAGGCTGGTGCTCCACCGCGTCCGGGAAACAGTGTTCGAGACGCTGCCGCGTGGATTCGGGTGAACCTTCGGGTAATTGCACACCCACGATCCCCGCGGCCCGCCACGCGATGGCGCAGGTGCCGAGGGCGGTGTCGAACAGGGCGATTCCTGTGGTCACCAGCCCAGTATGCCTCCGACCTCCGACACACACCGTCCGTGAACCGCGGTCGGCGGAAGTTCGATCACCGGCCGCGGCCGCCGGAGCCCTGACGTCTCGAATCAGGCCAGTCCGGATCTTCTGGACTGCTCGACTGGTCGGGAAAGATGCCGCCGAGGGGTGCGCCGATCCGGAACTGCTCCAGGCGAAATACCCCTTTACCTCCCTCTTTGGGGCCGAAATGTGCGACCGCCGCGGCCAGGAGGGCCATGCACAGGAGCGTGATCAGTGTCGTCATGGATCCGAGCTTCGCGAGAACTGGCTTGGAGTTGAATAGCCAAGGGGTTGATACTGGACTGCATGATGACTCGTGTACTCGGAGCACGCTCCCTGGCCAGGGACCTCGGCAACTGGCAGGACGACAGTGGCCGCCGCTCGGCGGCGCGACCCGCCTACAGGGCACTGGCCGAGAGCATCCGCCTGCTCGTGCACGACGGCCGCATCCCGCTGGGTGTCGCGTTGCCGAGTGAACGCGAACTGGCGTCGGTGCTGGAGTTGAGCCGGACCACGATCACGTCGTCGTATTCGGTGCTCCGGGACGAGGGTTATCTCATCAGCAGGCAGGGGTCGCGCAGCACGGTCGCGCTGCCGCTCGGGGCGCGGCAGAACGGGCTGATGTTCCGGGCACACCAGCCCGGGTCCGACGGTGCGGTGGTCGACCTCAGTTACGCCGCGATGGCCGCTCCCGCCGAAGCGGTCGAACAGGCCTACGCCTATGCGTTGCAATCACTTCCGCAGTTCCTTCCGACTCACGGAATGGAGCCGGTGGGCATCGGCGCGTTGCGGGACGTGATCGCGGCCCGCTACCGGGCGCGGGGACTCGAGACCTCGCCCGAGCAGATCATGGTCACGTCCGGTGCCCAGCACGCGCTGCGGCTGCTCCTCAACGTGCTGACGGCGCCGGGGGAGCGGGTGCTGGTCGATCACCCCACGTACCCCAACGCGCTGGAGGCGATCCGCAGGGTCGGTGCGCGTCCGGTCCCCGTTCCCGTGCGGCCGGAAGGTGGTGCGTCGGGGGCGTGGGATCTCGACGGAATCCGCAGCGCCGCCCGGCAGACCGCGGCCCGGATGGCGTACCTGATTCCGGACTTCCACAACCCCACCGGGCTGTGCCTGGACGCGTCCGGGCGGGCCGAACTGGCGCGGATCGCGCGCGACACCCGCATGACCCTGGTGGTGGACGAGACGATGGTCGACCTGTGGCTCGACGAGCCGTCACCGGGTCCGGTCGCGGCGTACGGCAAGGGAGCGGCGAAGTCGGAGGTCGTGACGATCGGGTCGGCGGCCAAGTCGTTCTGGGGTGGGCTGCGCGTCGGCTGGATTCGTGCGGATCCGGCGCTGATCACCCGGCTCGCCGGGGCGCGAGCGGCGGTCGATCTGGGGACACCGGTGATGGACCAGCTCGCGGCGGCGCATCTGCTGTCCGACGACGACCTCGTTCTCACGCGTCGCCGTGCGGAGCTGCGGGAACAGCGGGGCGCGATGCTCGACGCGCTCGCCGACCGCCTCCCGGACTGGATCCCGACCATCGGTTCGGGAGGGATGTCGCTGTGGCTGCGGATGCCCGCGCCGGTCTCGACGGCACTGGCGGCGACGGCCCCCAACTTCGGGGTGCTGCTGGCGGCGGGACCGCGGTTCGGGGTGGAGGGCGCGTTCGAGCGGTTCGTCCGGCTCCCGTACGCGCGGACGTCCGACGAGTTGCGCCGCGGCGTCGACGGCATCGCGGCGGCGTACGAGACGCTGGCCGTCGACCGTGAGCTCGCGGAACCGTCCCTCGTCGTCTGAGCACGTGAGTGGCAAAGCGTGCTCGAGCACGCTTTGCCACTCACCTGGGGGTCAGGCCCAGACGGTGTCGATGTCGACGCCCTCGCGGGCCGGCGGGGTGGGAGCGCCGGCGGGGGTGCGGGAGAACCGGGGCGCCGGGGCGTGCTGGGTGACGCCGTCGAGGTCGATCAGCGACCCGCGGGCGGCGATGTGCTCGTTGGACGGCGCCTCCTCGAACGTCAGCACCGGGGACACGCAGGCGTCGGTGCCGAGGAAAATGGCAGCCCACTCGTCGCGCGTCTTCGACAGGAACTTCTCGGCGAAGACCTTCTTCATCTGCGGCCACGCCGACACGTCCATCTGCTGCGGCAGTTCGGCGGGGTCGAGTTCGAGGCCCCGCAACAGCAGGGCGTAGAACTGCGGCTCGATCGAGCCCACGGCCATGTACTTGCCGTCGGACGTCTCGTAGGTGTCGTAGAACGGCGCACCGGTGTCGAGCAGGTTGACGCCCCGCTCGTCGGACCAGACGCCGCGGCCGCGGAACGCCCACATCATGTGCGACAGGGCCAGCGCGCCGTCGACCATCGCCGCATCCACGACCTGCCCCTTGCCGGACGACTGGCGTTCCACCAGCGCCGATAGGATCCCGAAG
The DNA here is from genome assembly GCF_056402215.1 of Rhodococcus sp. P4_B6. Taxonomy (NCBI): domain Bacteria; kingdom Bacillati; phylum Actinomycetota; class Actinomycetes; order Mycobacteriales; family Nocardiaceae; genus Rhodococcus; species Rhodococcus sp. P4_B6. The sequence continues at coordinate 79,435 of NZ_JBFUHV010000029.1, forward strand.
ATCAGGAACATCGAACCGCCGCCGAAGTCGCCGACCATGTTCAGCGGCGGCACCGGACGCTCACCCTTGCGGCCGATGGCGTGCAGGACACCGGTCAGCGAGATGTAGTTGATGTCGTGCCCGGCCGCGCTGGCCAGTGGACCCTCCTGGCCCCAGCCCGTCATCCGTCCATACACCAGGCGCTCGTTGCGCTCCAGGCAGACGTCCGGGCCCAGTCCCATGCGCTCGGTGACCCCGGGCCGGAAGCCCTCGATCACGACGTCGGCGCGCTCGATCAGACCGAGCACCTTCTCGACCTGCGCGGGGTCCTTCAGGTTGGCCTCGACGACGCGGCGACCACGCTGGATCTGGTCATACGGACCGTCCGGCGGGATCACTCCGGGCCGCTGGACGCAGACCACATCGGCGCCGAGATCGGCCAGGAGGGCGGCGGCGTGCGGGCCCGGTCCGAGGCCTGCGAATTCGACGACGCGAATGCCCGCGAGGGGGCCCTTCTTCTCTGAAACTGGAGCAGACACGCGAGTTCCTCATTCCGGTGCGAGACGACCTGTCGAATCGACGTTAACTTGCGGTCGCCGGGCCGTGTGCCCCGGGTCACGGGATGCCGCCGTGGGTGACCCCGCGCTCTTGCCTGCCCACGGGTGCGCGGGGCACAGTTGATTCATGAGTCTTCAGGGTGAGCTCGTGAGTTTCGTGGCCAGCACCGATCTGGACGTCTCGGAGATGTTCTACGTGGAGACCCTGGGGCTGACGCGCGTCTCACGGGACGAGTTCGCGTTGGCCCTCGACTGCAATGGGGCTCTGCTCCGGGTCACGCTGGTGCAGGCGAAGGCCGACACCGGGTACACGGTGCTGGGGTGGRAGGTCCCCGACCTGAACAAGGTCGTCGAATCACTGCGCAGCAAGGGCATCGATTTCACCGAGTACCCGGGGATGGATCAGGACGAGCACGCGGCGTGGCTCGCACCGGACGGCATCCGTGTCGCGTGGTTCCGGGATCCGCACGGCAATGTGCTGTCGCTCTTCGAGGATCCGAACTGACGAGCGTCAGCCGCGGCCGGCGAGCAGTGCCTCGGTAGCCGCCCACAGCCGCGCGGCGAGTCCGGCGTCCCGTGCGTCCTTGCCGGGCTGAACGACCTTGCAGCCCTTGACGTACTGGCCGGTGAACTTGCCGCTCTCCGTGGCGGTCGCGGTCCACACCGCGGTCTCCGCTGCCTTGGCGACCTCGGCCATGAACGGTGTCAGGAGTGTGCCGACCACCTGGTGGCCGAACGGCAGACCCCGGCCGAGGGCGGTACCGCGGACGAATCCGGGGTCGGCGCAATTGACGACCAGCCTCGCGGGGTCGGACCGGCGCGCCAACTCGCGGGTGAACAGGGTCAGGGCGAGTTTCGAGTTGTTGTACGCGCGCTGGCCGTGGAACGTGTCCTTCGCGCCGTCGAGGTCGTCGAAGTCGACGCTGCCGCCGCGATGTCCCGACGAGCTGATGTCGACGATCCGCGACGGACGCCGGAACCCGGCGGCGTCGGCCGTCGACGCCCGCGCCATCGCCGGAGCCAACGTCGTCGCCAGCACGAACGGCGCGAGGTAGTTCACGGCGAACGTCTCTTCGATGCCGTCGACCGTCAGCCGGCGCTGCCCCACGTCGACGCCCGCGTTGTTCACCAGCACGTCGATCCGCGGGAACCGATGCAGCAGTTCCCCGGACAGCGTGCGGACCCGGCCGAGCGAGGACAGATCGGCCAGCGCCGAGTGCAGTATGTCGCGGTCCGCGCTCTCGGACAGGTCGGCGATCGCTGCGTCGATCCTGTCCTGGTCCCGGCCGACCAGGACGACGGTGGCGCCGCGCTGCGCGAGTTGGCGGCAGGTCTCCAGGCCGAGGCCCGAGGTGGCGCCGGTGACCACCATGGTGCGGCCTGCGAGGTCGTTCGACTCGGTCATTCTCGCCTCCCGAATGCAGGTCTCTACGAGAGTAGGGCAACCGGCAGGGGCGCAACGGGGAACGAGCTGACGGTCCCGCTAGCGCCGGTGCTCGTACCCCAGCCAGGCCCGCCGGCGCTCACCGAGCGGATCGTTCTCCACCCTGCTCGTGTCGTCGATGACGAGCGTCTCCCGGCGCTCCGGCGAGTACCGCGGCCATCCCGGTGCGGGCGTCCCGTGCCGGGCGAAATGCAGCCAGTGCGACTGGACGGTGTCGGTGACGGCCCGCAGCCCGCGGCGTCCCCCGAGCGCGGTGAGCAACCGCGCCCACGTCCCGGTCAGCCCGAACACCGCGTACAACTCCGTGGCGTGGGTGGCGCCCAACCCGAGGATGCGGAGCAACCGGGGTGCGAAGTCGTACCGGTAGCTGTAGGTCGGGGCGACGGTCGTGTGGCCCTGCGCGCACAGGACGGACGGTTCCCAGAACGTCACGTCGCCTCCGAGGTCCGCGGCCGCTCGCCGGCCGGGATAGCCGGGGTAGGCGGCGATCGCCCGCTCCTTCACCGCCACGTCGACGTGCGAGAACATCTTGTCGATCCGGGTGGGATCGGTGGGCAGGATGTTCAGGAACCGGGGAAAGACCCTGCCCTCGTGGCGGTTCGTGCCGATGATCAGCGGAACGGGATGCCCGGATCCGGACCCGAAACTGTCGAGCGGATGGGTGGGAAGGAAGAAGCCGTCGACGACGGGCGCGAACGCGCGGGTTCCGGGTTCCTCGTCGGCGCCCCGGTGCGCCAGCGTCGTCCCCGCCGCGACGAAGTCGGCCGGGTCGGCGGTCTCGAGCCACGTCGCGGCCTCGGACAGCGGGACCCCGGCGATCTCGAGGAATTCGCGCGACCACCGCGCCGCCCGGTCGGGGTGGTAGGCGGAGGCCACCGGTGGGCTCTCGGCGATGGCCCGCGCGAAGAGGCCTTTCGCGGCGGGTGTGGTCATCAGGGTGGTGACGGCGTTGGCGCCCGCGGATTCGCCGAAGACGGTGACGTTGTCGGGGTCGCCGCCGAATTCGGCGATGTTGCGCTGGACCCATTCGAGTGCGGCCACCTGGTCGCGGAGGCCGAGGTTGGAGTCGAAAGGTCTTTCGGGGGTGGAGAACTGGGTGAAGTCGAGGTATCCGAGCGATCCGAGGCGGTAGTTGATCGACACGTACAC